>SKLO01000251.1 GCA_007123195.1 Verrucomicrobiales bacterium
CACGGCACCACTGGCTTGATGCCGAAATCTGCCCGATAGTCTTCCGTCGGAGATCGGGCCGCCTTAAGGCGGCTGAGCTTCTTCTTGTCGTTCGCTTTCATTGACTTAGCTCGTACTCTCACCTCGGAATCCTATTGGATCCGGCAGCAAGGTCGACTGTATGCCTGGCATGTATTCCATGTATTCCGGCCTCGTCGCCAACGCCCTGCTGCTCATCGTCCGCGGTCGCGTGCGCGAAACCGCCATCCTCCAAACCGTCGGCTTCTCCCGCCCGCGCGTGTTCCAGGTGGTGGTCGCCGAGGGCCTCGTGCTGGGACTCGCGGGCGGCGCCGCCGGCATCCTCGGCGCCACCGCCTTCTTCCACTGGCAGGCGCTCACCTTCGGTAACGAAGGTCTGACACTCGCCATCCAAAGCAGCCCCGCGGTTGTCGTCCAGGGCCTGCTGGCCGCCCTCGCCCTCGCCCTGCTGGCCGCCCTCTACCCCGCCTGGGTGGCCACCCGCCGCCCCATCGTCGCCGCCCTCCGCTCAGCCACCTGACCATCACTACCACTACCGCCGCCGCCAAGGAACCATGCTGCCGTTCACCTACGCCGTCCGCAACCTCGCCCGCGATCCCGCGCGCGCGCTCCAGACCGTGCTCGGCAGCGCCCTCGTCGCCCTGCTGGTGATGACCGCCGGCGCGATCCATCGCGGCATGGACCAGCTGCTCGCCAACACCGGCTCGCCGCACAATGTCATCCTGTTGGGCACCGGCAGCGAGGAAAGCCTCGAACGCTCCGAGGTCCCGGCCCAGACCGAGGGCCTCGCCGGCGCCGCCATCCCCGGCATCGCCACCGATCTGGGGCAGCAGGCCATCTCCACCGAGATCCACTACATGGCGCCCGTCCGGCTCGAAGACGGCCGCGAGGTCAACGCCACCTTCCGCGGCGTCGGCGCACGGTCATTGCTGGTCCACCGCCAGCTGCGCCTCATCGATGGCGACCCGCCCGCCGCCGGCGAGATCATCGTCGGCCGCCTCGCCCACCGCCGGCTCGGCGCCCGCCCCGAGCT
Organism: Verrucomicrobiales bacterium; assembly: GCA_007123195.1. Classification (GTDB taxonomy): domain Bacteria; phylum Verrucomicrobiota; class Verrucomicrobiia; order Verrucomicrobiales; family SKLO01; genus SKLO01. Next base: position 1,052 of record SKLO01000251.1, read on the forward strand.
GCTGCGCCCCGGTCGCACGATCGAGTTCGCCGACCAGACCTTCGCCATCGCCGGCGTCTTCGCCGCGCCCGGCACCGCGCTCGAGTCCGAACTCTGGTTCACCCTCGACGACCTCATGACCCTGTCCGGACGCCGCAACCCGTCCGCCGTGGTGCTGCGGCTCGAGCAGCCCGACCCCGCCGACGCCGCCCTGTTCACCTTCCAGCGCAGCGACCTCGAACTCGCCGCCCTCACAGAACAACAGTACTACCACCGGTTGTCGGAGTTCTACACCCCCATCCGCATCATGACCTGGCTCACCGCCGCCCTCATCGCCACCGGCGCCGTGCTCGGCGGGCTCAACACCCTCTACGCCGCCTTCGCCTCCCGCATCCAGGAACTGGCCACCCTCCAGACCATCGGCTTCACCCGCCTGAGCCTGCTCTTCAGCCTGGTGCAGGAATCCATGCTCGCCTGCCTCAGCGGCACCCTGCTGGCCACGCTCGCCGCCCTGCTGCTGCTCGACGGCCTCCACGTCTCCTTTTCCATCGGCGTGTTCCAACTCCGCGCCGACGCCCCCGTGCTGGCCGGCGGCCTTGCCGCCGGCGTCCTGCTCGGCCTGGTCGGCGCCCTGCCCGCCGCCTGGGGCTGCCTCACCCCCAGCCTGCCGCGCGCCCTGCGCGCCGCCTGACCCAAGACCCGCTCCCACCCCCACAAACCCCCAGCATCCAAACCACCAGCATCCAAACCACATGCAAACCAAACCAAACCAACATCACATGATCACCAACACCACCCGTCCGTCCCGCGGCCGCGCCCTGCCGGCCGTGCTCGCCCTGGCCGCGTTCACCGCCCTCGCCGCCTGCGGCACCGACACCGACACCGATCCCGGCCCTGGACAAGCCCCCGATCAGGACCAGGCCGCCGCGGCCGGCAACGGCGCCCCTTCACCGCTGGCCGATTGGTTCTCCAGCGAGGTCATCGACACCGGCGACCTGCCCATCCACGAGTTCCGCGAAACCGTCCAGCCCGGTGATGAAGTCGCTTTCAGCGGCAAGGTCATGGGCCGCATGCAGGTCTTCATCCCCGGCCGCGCCGCCTTCATCGTCGGTGATCCTGACATCATCACCACCTGCGACCTGATTCCCGGCGACGACTGCGAGACCCCGTGGGACGCCTGCTGCGAGGATCCAGCCAACATCGCCGCCGGCATCGTCACCGTCCAACTGGTCGGCGAGGACGGCCGCGTGCTGCCGCACGACATCCGCGGCGTCGACGGCCTGGTGGAACTCAGCGAGGTCAGCATCCTGGGCACCGTCGCCGCCGCCTCCGGCAACGGCAATCTCATCATCGAAGCCGCCCGCATCCACGTCCATCCCGCCGAATAACCGCCGCCCGGCCGCAAGCCCCGTATCGGCCGTTGGATGTGCAACCCGGGTCCGAAACACAACCACGGAAAGACAACCACTGATGGACAGGCATGAACGCGAATTTTTGGGTGGTCCGCACGGGTCCTTTGCCACCCAGTTGACTTTATTGATCGGCTTGAACCCTGAGAACGGAGAGGAGAATGCCGGGTGAAGAGTTGGGTGGAAGGTAGAGCGCGGGGCTCCTCGCTTCCGCATCCCTCAGCGACCTCCTGTTCAATCCATTTCCACAGGAGGTCGCAGAGAGGGGCCATCGGAGGGATCTTCGAGCTTCCCATGGTCGGAGGTCTTGAAGACGCCATGTCCGGCCGGCAACCAAGGCTCGCTTCCGGTGGATGGTCAATCCTTCCGGGCGGGATCGTTCCCGCCGGGTCTCAATAGTGGCTTTCAGTTGTTCAGTTTCGGTTCGTCCTCCTTGTTGGTTGGTTCTCGCTTACTTGTGAACGCCATCCCCGCTTCTCAGGGCTTTGGCTGGCGCCATCCGGGATAGGGCCGTCCGGCCCGAAGGCCGGACGACGCCCCCCACAGACCCGTACGAGCCCAATTAAGGCATACGGTTCCTCAAGGTTGCGGGTTCGTTACATGACGGAGTGGACGACACGGGCGGGGGCCAAGGGGTAAACCCGCAGCAACGCCTTGAACCGTTCCCAGTTCATCGGGCTGCCTCGGTTGCGCCGCCCGAGCCACTTGCGCCACAATTTCGCCACCTGCCACCGCAGCTCTCCGAGCATGCGGGAATTGCCGGTGACTCCGAAGTAGGCATCGTGCCCGCGCAGCTTTTCGTTGAGTTTCTCCTGCTGCTTGACCATGGTCAGGTGGCGGTTGTCCCGCAACCATTCCTTGATCGAACGCAGCGTCCGACGGAACCGCGACTTGGCGGTTTTCTTCTTCACCACGTAGTTTCCGCGGCGCGACTTGCCCCAGTAGTGGGTGAAGCCGAGGAAGTCGAATGTCTCCGGCCTGCCTCGGCCTCCCGCGCCGCCGTGTCGCGTCGGCCGCCCGAAGCGCACCAGCCGCGTTTTCTCAGCGTTGATCTTCAGCCCGTAGCGTGCGAACCGCTTGGTCAGCACCCGCTGGACCTTGCACGCATCCTCCAGCCGCTCGAAACCCATGACGAAGTCATCGGCGAAGCGGACCATGAAGCTGCGGCCCCCACACGCGGGCTGGACCGATTCAACGAACCATTTGTCCAGCACCTCGTGCAGGTAGATGTTGCTGAGTAGTGGTGAGATCACCCCACCTTGCGGGGTTCCTTCTTCGGGGTAACTCACCTGCCCCTTTTCCCACACCCCCGCCTTGAGCCATTTGGCCACCAGGCGGGCGATCACTCCATCCTGCACCCGGCGGCCCAGCAACTCCCGCATCTCCCGATGCTTCACAGTGTCGAAGAACTTCCGCAGATCCACCTCCAGAACCCATTGCACTTTCTGCTCGAAGCACTGCTCGCGCAGGTAGTCGAGCGCCTGATGCGGCGAGCGGCCAGGCCGGAACCCGAACGAGAAGGGCAGGAATTCCTGCTCATAGACCGGTTCAAGGATCATCGCCACCGCCCGCTGGAGAACCTTGTCCTCCACGGTCGGCAGCCCGATCGGCCGGTCCTCCTTGTCGTTCTTCGGGACGTAGGCTCGCTTCACCGGCGGTGCTTTGTAGCGCCCGCTCTTGGCCCGGTCGATCAGTCCCTTCAGGTTGCCGACGAGGTTCTCGCCGTATTCAGCCACCGTCTGCCCGTCGATCCCCGGCGCGGCGTCTCTGCGCACGCGCCAGTAGGCCTCGGCCAGCCAGTTCAGGTCCATGTGGTGGGCCAGCGTCGTCAACGGCTCCTGCCGGTGATGCTCGGCCGCCATGACTATCCGGCGTCTTCTGTGTGACACACTCTCCATGATCTCAGGTCTCATTGGTGGGTCCAACGCCG
>SKLO01000185.1 GCA_007123195.1 Verrucomicrobiales bacterium
CCCGCGGTTTCGGGCACCATGCTCAGCGGGATTCAAGAAGGGACCGATCACACCTTTCGCATGCAGTTCACCAGGGTGGATGCCGACACCATGCAGGTGAACGCCTGGCTCAACGGCGCCCTGCTTGAGGGCTTTGACTCCACCGGCCAGCATTTTGACTTCAATGATGGCTTGATCGTGGCCCGCCACGGCGCGCTCTCAAGCAACTTCCGGCTCGACAACGTGATGCTGCTGACGCCCGAGCCGGGTCGCTCGGTGCTGCTGGCGGGCGGTCTGCTGCTGTTGTTGGCGCGCCGGCGGCGGTGATGAAGACTCCCCGCGGCATGCCCAGATCCGTCGCGCCCTTGTGATGGCGGCCTGCCTGCTGACGGCAGGTTGTGCGGCGCCGGGTGTTGACACCGGGCCGGTGTCCGCGCCTGCTTCGGAGCGAGGGCTTCGAGGTCGGGCGGAATGAGCGGCCGCGCTGGCGGCTCCGCAGCCCCTGGCAGACCTGTTGGCGCGACGGATCAAGGGTCGGCGGCAACTGGATCTGGGATCAGGGCGGACGCTGCATGCCGATCGTCTCGAGCAAAGGGCGAACGGCAACATCCTGGCCAGCGGCGGCGTTTACCTCGACGCCGGGCCTGAAGCCGGTGAATCCATGGCCGGGTGGCCGAGGCATGGCTATGCCGAAGAGGCCGACTGGCAGTCCGTCGGCGGCACGCTCGAACTGCGCGGGTGGCCGGCGGTGGAATATCGGGCCGGCAGAGTGGTTGCCACGGATGCCGCCACGGTGTTCATCCTGTCGGAGGGAAAAATGCGAACGAAGGGACCGTCGACGACCGGGCTGCGCTGAGGTCAACCGTGTGGCGTTGCACTCCCTGCGCCTGTAGAGCAGTGACAGCAGTCCGCCTGGGGCCGCCAGCGCGGGCACGCCCGACGCCGGCAGTATGGTGAAGCTTGCGCACACCATGGACACCGAGCCCCAGTCATCGTGTCCGGCGTTGATGAGGATACCCGCCCGAGGGGCATCAGGGGGGGGTGATTGGGCATTCCTGCCAGAGTGGGGAGCCGCAAGGGGTGGTGTAGTCGTGTTATGTATTATGAGGAAACCCCGTGGGCATTGACATTGGCGGCGACCTTTGCATGGTCACGCCCGATGAAGCCGTCCGCACCCTCTGTTCATCCCCTGCAATGTGCCGTCAAGTTGGCGGCGGTCACGCTGGCCGCCCTGGGCGGAATGACAGCACGGGGCGGCGGGGAGCAAGTCGCGCCGGTGATTGAAGGCTACATCGAATGGGCGCAATCCCACGGACTTGATCCTGAAACCGACGGTGCGCCGTGGGCCGACCCCGACGGAGATGGCCTGATGAACGTGTTTGAGTTCGCGTTTGGAACCGATCCCAAGGGCGGGCATGGATCGCCGCTTTCGATCAAGCAGGTGGATGGTGAGGCGGAGATCAGCTTCATCGGGCGGCTCAGCGGCGTCTCCTATGACCTGCAGGCATCCCCCAGTCTGGCGGACGGATCCTGGGAATCCGTGACAGCGGCACATGGGCCGGCAGTGGGAAGCCCCGGCCTGCCGCCGGGATATGGTCGCACGCATGTCAGGATTCCGGTCGAGGGCAGGCGCTTTTTCCGCGTTGTGACCGACCTGCCGGACTTCGATCCGACCCGGTTCCCCGCCTACATCCAGTTGCGCCGCGACGTCATCATCAATGCCGACCTATGGGGCGAAGAGCCTGTGATTCTGTCCGCGGGTTACGGCTTTGAAGGAATCCAGGGCGTTGCGGGAATCACTGCAAACAACCTCCAGGCCGCGATCGACGCAGGGGCCGGCGTGAATCTAGATTGGGCTGAACTCGATCCGGCTCCCCCCCTTCGCAATCTGACGTCCGCGGCCAGCACGTTCGGGATCGCCCTGGTGGGCTTCGGTGGTTATGTAGTGCTGGCCGACGCGATGCCGGTGGTTTTCAGCTGGCCGATCCTGCCGAGCAGCGTTTCGCCGGATGCATTCTCGATCACCCTCAACACCGGAGAAGTGGTCAGGCCAAAGGTGGCTGCGCTCAACCCGAATTACGATCACAACGAGAGGCATGTGGTGGTGGTGTTCGGCTACTTCGGCAACCGCATTCCCCCCGGCGAGCCCGGATCGGTGCACCCGGTGCAGGTCGAAATCGTAGCCGCGCAGCGGGATCTCATGGCCGTCGGTCCGGAGGGTCCGGTGTCGATCGTCGGCCTCGCCTCGGTTTCGAGCAATCCCTACGAAGCGGGGCCGTCGCTGGTCGGCGCCAAGCTCACGCGGTTTTCGCCGGTCGGCGACTTTCCACCGCCGGCATTGGCCGGCTCGTTTCCCAATGACGGCTACTCCCACTTCGGGACGGAAGCCGAGTATCGTCTGCGCTTGTTCACCTCTGGGGGGTTCTCGCCGGACGGGGTGAGCGGCCTGCTGCCCGATGATTTCCCCCGCTTCTTCCGTCTGCATGCCACCGACACCCTGGGGAATCCGGTGGTGATCGACGAGCAAGGTGTTTCCTATGACCTTGGCGCCGGATTGCTGGAGGTGGTGGGGCTTGCCGAGGTCGGGGTCCCGGTCGATGGACCGGCCGACCGCGCCTACTACGTTGAAGATCATGACAACTATTTCGATGTCATTTTGAAAGGTGATGAAGCGGCGGTGGCACGGCTTCAACACGTCGAGATCCCCACTTCGGAAGTTGATGGCTATTTTGACATCTACAATCCGGGAGGCCCCGGCCGCACCCCGGATCCTGACACGACCTACACCCGGCCGAGCCTGCCCCAGATGCAGGAGATCAACGTGAGTCTGGACGATCTCCGCACCGTGAGTCACGCGGCCCAGAGCCTGGACGCCTATGATGACGATGACGACCTGCCGGTGGTTTTCCGCCTGCAAGCCCCTGGTTTCCCGGACCGCTTCACGGCCAGCTCGATCACCGCACGTCAATGGATTGACGAGGAGGATTTCAGTTTGGCTGGGGTTGGGTTTGCCAATGAGATGTTGCGGCCCGGGGTTTCCGAAGTCCGCGCTTTTGTCCGCGAGGACGGCGGCGACCGGATTTACACGCTTGATGCGGCTGAACAGGCCGAGTTGGGTGAATCCGGCAGCGGATGGTTGGACGAAGGGGTGGCTTTCGGAGCGTTTGCCGATGCGTGGGAGGGGGCGGTGCCGGTGTATCGCTTCCATGATCCCGTGACCGACCGGCATTGGTTCAGTCCCGATCCAGACGCGGGGGAGGGGATGGAGCCGGTCGGAGTGGGCTGGCACGCGGCGCGGTTTGCCGCTGGTGGTGCCGATTGATGGCGGTGGGGGCGGCTGAATGCCGGTGCGGACGAGGCGGAAGCGTCCGTCAAGCTTTGCGCTCCGGCAGGGGTGGCGGGTGCAGGGGTGCCCAGGTCCCCGCCGCCGGCGCCTCACTCGCCCCTGACATGCGTGTCAAGCCAGCCGATCATCTCGGCCAGCACGTGCAGCACCGATTCCCTGGCCACGTAGCCGTGGCTTTCGTGCGGCAGCATCACCAGCCGCGCGGTGCCGCCGTTGCCCTGGATGGCACGGAACAGGCGCTCGCTCTGCATCGGGTAGGTCCCGGCGTTGTTGTCCATCGCCCCGTGCAGGATCAGCAACGGCGCCCGGATCTTGTCGGCGTGCATGAAGGGCGACAGCCGGAAGTAACTCTCCGGCGCTTCCCACAGGCTGCGGCGCTCGCTTTGGAAGCCGAACGGGGTCAGGGTGCGGTTGTAGGCGCCGCTGCGGGCGATGCCGGCGCGGAACAGGTCGCTGTGCGCCAGCAGGTTGGCGGTCATGAAGGCGCCGTAGCTGTGGCCCCCGACCGCCACCCGTTCGCGGTCGGCGACGCCGCGCCCGACCGCGTAATCGATCGCCGCCGCGGCGCCGGCCACGATTTGCTCGATGAACGTGTCGTTCATGGTTTCGGGATCGCCGATCACCGGCATGGTGGCGTTGTGCATCACCGCGTAGCCCTGGGTGAGGGCGAACAGGTGCGACGAACCGCCGATGCGGGTGAAGGCGTGGGGCGATCCGCTGACCTGGCCGGCCATCGCCGGATCGCTGAACTCGCGCGGATAGGCCCACACCAGCAGCGGCAGCGGTTCGCCCTCCCGCGCGCCCGGCGGCAGGTAGAGCGTGGCTGACAAGGGCACGCCGTCCTGGCGTTCATACACCACCAGCTGGCGATGGATCTCGCGCAACTGCGGCGCCGGATCGGCAAAGCGGGTCCACGGCGTGCGCTCGCCGGTGGCGCGGTCGAGCACGAAGTAATTGGGCGGGTCGTTGGGTGACTCGTGCCGCAACAGCAGCCGCGAGGCGTCGTCCGCCAACAGGTCGGTGACCGATTCCAGCATCTC
>SKLO01000320.1 GCA_007123195.1 Verrucomicrobiales bacterium
CAAGTCGATGCGTTCCCACAAGGCGGAACGGACGACCGTGAACATGCGCGTGAAGCTGTGTCCCCAGGCCGACAGGTGAGCCATGAAGCGAAGCAACACATAGACCAGCAGAGCTGCATAGATCTGCCAGCGCACCGCGTTCGCGCTGTGCCCGAAAGAGCTTGAGAGCTTGAGGGTTTGTTTGACCTGCTTGAAGAACACTTCGATGTCCCAGCGGCGGCGGTAGAGGTCGCAAACCGAACGCGGGCTCCATTTCAAATTATTGGTGATGAAGGCCATCTCACGCCAATGGTCGTCGACCTTCACCCAGGCCTCGACCCGCCGCACCCGCATGCCCTTGTGCTTGCCCGAGAGGACCACGATCTGGTCCTTGATGATGGTGTTGTTGCACTGGTTCAGGTTCTTGACCGCGCGATAGACCATGTTGTCCTTCGCCCGGGTGACCCATGACACCTCGCGTTGATCAAGCTCGGAAAGATGGGCAAAGTCGACGTAGGCCTTGTCGAATACCACGATTTCGCCCGCATGAATGCCCGCACAGACTGCCCGGGCTCGTTTGTTGTCGTGGTCGGAGGCGGTGCCCACGATGGCAAAGGACGGCAGAAAGCTGTGCAGGTCGAGCCGCAGGTGCATCTTGGCCGCGGCTTTGCGCCGCCGGTGCTTGGCCCAGTCCATGCAATTGGCCACCAGTTGCATGACCGTCGAGTCCACCGCATGGATCCTCACCTTGAAACGCCGCAACAGACCCTTGCCCCTCCGGCCCGTCGCAAAGGACGGGCAGACATGCTGAAGATGGCCAAGCACAGACCAGAATAGCTTCTCCATGAATTCGGCGTCGCGCGTCTTGTTGGCATGGGAAAGCGTGTTGCGCGATGGAGGAGTAAGCCCGAACCGGCCAATGGCCTGACGCTTGAGCCGCAGCCAGTCACAAATGTCATTCAGACCAATGGCGTGGGAGAGTTGGGCGAAAAGCATCGCCGCCAAGTGGCTGGTGACACTGAAGCTGCGCGCCTTTCCGTCCACTCCCGTTTCACGGGCATGACGACCGATCAAATTGCGGGGAATCAGGTTGAGAACCTGCTTGAGAACGACAATGTTGGAGCGGGCTGGTGTTGTTTTGGTCATACACCCCTACCGTGTGGCAGGGATCCTGAGCAGCGCCAGCCCATTTTTGCGCCTTCAGACACCCCAGCCTATGGGATGCCTGTGGTGCCAAAATTTGGTCCGAAGAAGCTTCTCGACTATGAACAGCTCTTGTGAACCTCAAGTGCCCAAGGCCGTCCGGCGTCTCAGACGCTTTCACGCTTGGCGAGAAACCGCATTGGCGATCTGCATCAAGGGTGATCTCGAGCCAAAGTTCGCCTACATCCAACTCAACACGCCAGCACCATGTTGCGCTCGCTCCACTCACGCCATGCGGGGTGCATCCGCCGCCGCAGGCGGATGTCATTGGAAGCCGCTCGCGCGGCAAAGCGTTCACCACTGTAGTGCGTTCCCGGTTCAACGGCGTCGGCCCTTCCGCGCCAGCGTTGGGATGAGGCTTGTGCCACAACTTCGGTAGACGTGCGACTTCCTGCTATATTCTCATATACCATAGGACAGATGGTCCATTCACCCTAGAATGGAAAATGGAGATTCGAAGGTTGGAGATTAGGTGCTGAAGATGAACCACTTGGCGATATTGGATGGCTCACCCGTAAGGTGACCGTTGAAATCCTCATAACTCATTCATTATTCGTGTCTATTCGTGTTCATTCGTGGTTTCATCTCCGCTTCTAGGTTCACATGAACAAGCGCGCCGTTTCCCCCGCCTCGCTGTCTGCCGCCGAACGACGCTTGCGCAGCCGACTCCACCAGCTGCTTTCCAGTTCCGAAGGCTCCCTTCATGGCAGCCTGATCGTCATGGCCCGTCGCTGCGGCAAGCCCTCCTGCCGCTGCGCCACCGATGACAATGCGCGCCACCCCGCCCTCTGCCTTGGCCAGACCCAACCCCGCTGCGCATCGTCTACGCCGATGAAACCGCCACCCGCCGAGAACAGATCGCCGGCACAACCGTCGAGACGCCCATCCGCACGCAGTGGTATTGGGCGACGACCCTGCCCGCCTCGCTCACTCCAGCCAAGGTCGTCTTCGAGTTCGGCCACAACCGCTGGCGGATCGAGAACGAAGGGTTCAATGAACTGGTCACCCACTGGCACTCCGGCCACGTCTTCCACCATAACGCCAACTCAATGCTGGTGCTTTGGCTTGTGTTGTTCTGCGCCCACGCGGTCTACCACTGCTTTCTGCGAAATCTGCAGCCCGCCCTGCGCAAGGCCCACACGGCCATCTATTTCGCCACCCTGATCACCGCCGAACTGCTGGCCGACATACGGCACCCGGCCCGCCCTCCCTGAGCGACGCAGCCAATCCCGGTCCGAACATGCTCAAGATGGTGAGGACGCCGGCGCGTCCACGGCCCCTCGCGCACTCTGGCCGCCGAAAGCCGCTCCCAAGCCCCCAGAAGCGCTCGTCGGCCCGCCCAAAATGCCCCTGCGAATCCGCTCAAGGACTCAGCAACGCCATTTCCGCCCTTTTCCGTAGTGATTTCGCGCATTCCCATGTGGCGATTTCGGAATCGCTGTTTTCGCACTTTAGCTATTGACGATTGAATTGTACTTTGCTAAACAGAAGTGTCGACCGCTCAGAATCTGCGCGTTGACCATTCCCCCTGATTGCCTCCGACCCGTCTGCCGCCCCGATTTCCCCCAACTGACCAACCAATCCCATTCCAGCATCCACGTGGTTTAGGCTTCACCGTGGACAATGGATTGCGTTTCCCCCACCATCCCTATGAGTTCCTCCGATTCATCCAGCGACTTGACCTCTAGCAGTTCATCTGAATGGGACCCAATAAGTTCGAGCGGAACGTCTGATGCGGACAGCAGTTCCTCTGCGGACCCTCCACTTAGCTCTAGTTCGTCTTCCGATCCTCCAATCAGCTCTTCATCTTCGGATTCTGACTTTTCCAGTAGTTCGACAACGTCGGATCCTGATTCCTCAAGCAGCACGTCCTCAGATCCCCCGCCTCCTCCTCCGAGCAGCAGCTCCTCCAGCAGCGGTGACCCCGGCAAACCGACTCCCCCGAAAACCAAGGATTGCCTCGACTGCGAAACTGACGAGTTGAAGTACACAGTTGCCGTGGACGAGCCTTGTCCTAAAGGCACCTACTCGAAGCGCCCGATCCGCTACGCCACCGGACAGATGAAGTTCGTCCAGCGCGACCTTGGCGAGATGGGTTTTGGCGTGCCATGGGGACACACCCGCAGTTTTGCCAACATTCTCTCCGAGTCCTCCGAACTGGGGCCGCACGGCTACGGCTGGCTGGTCAAAGAGATGGTCTACCTGGCACGCACCGACCTCGGCTGGATCGGCGCCGTCGCCAACGCTACTGACAACGACTGGTTCAAGCCAGCCTCCGGTGGCGGCTGGGAGCCCGCCTTGGGCACTCTCAACACCCTCCAGCACGACGTCGGTGCGGGCCTTTATGTCCACACCTCCCAGAGCGGTCTGGTGCGCCGGTTTTACGACTTCGACCAGCCCGGCTCGCTGGGCGGCGAACTACATTCGGTGAGTTCCGCCAGCGGTCGCACGGCCACAATGCAATACAGCTCCCTCGGCCAATTGGAGCGCGTGGTCTGGGAGCAGGACGGGCACCGGCGTGAGTTCCTCTACGACTGGCTGACCGACGGCCCAAATGCCGGGCTGTTGCACCGCGTCACCCTGCTGGTCAACCGTGAGCCCGTGCGCCGCTGCGCCTACACCTATTACGAGGGTGGCACCCCAGGCGGAGACATCGGCGACCTCGCCGCCGTCGCAGTCGAAAGGTGGAATGCCGCCGCCGACCGCTGGACCCGCCTCAACACCCGCGGCTACCGTTACACCGGTGCCAACGACCCCGACGGCCCGCCGCACGAACTCAAGATGGCCTTCAAAGCCGCCGGCATGCAGCGCCTGGGCCGCAAGGGCATCAACTTCGCCACCGCCAGCGACAGCAAACTGCTCCGGTTCAGCTCGCACAAGTTCGCCTACGACAGCGCCCGGCGCGTCATCGAGGAAGCCGTGCGCGGCGGCAAGTCCGTCTTCCAGCTCGCCTACCAGCACAACCCCGTCACACCCGACTTCAGCGACGTGGCCACCTGGAACACGCAAACTGTAGAAACCCGTCCCGACGGCAGCAAATTCACCGTCTACAGCACCCGCGGCGGCCAGCCCCTCTTGGCCAAGTTCACCGACGCCGCCCAGAACCGCTCCTGGTTTCAAGCCAACCAGTTCGACAGCAACTTCCGCCACCTTCAAACCGCCTGGCCCGACGCCATCG
>SKLO01000482.1 GCA_007123195.1 Verrucomicrobiales bacterium
CCCCGTTCGCACTTTTGCCACCACAGCCATGAAAACCGAACAAGCCGTTCAACAACGCTACGCCGCCGCCTCGAGGGCTCAGGAGGCCCAACTCTGCTGCCCGATTGACTACGACACCCAATACCTCAAGGCGATTCCACGGGAGGTCATCGAGCGCGACTACGGCTGCGGCGACCCCTCGCGCTTTGTTCGCGAGGGCGAAACGGTGCTCGACCTCGGCTCCGGCACCGGCAAGATCTGCTTCATCGCCTCCCAGGTGGTCGGTCCCAATGGCCGGGTGATCGGCGTCGACATGACCGATGACATGCTCGACGTGGCCCGCCGCAACGCGCCGCTGGTCGCCGCCAACATCGGCCACGCCAACGTCGAATTCCGCAAGGGCCGGATCCAGGACCTGGCGCTCGATCTCGAAGTGCTGGACGCCGAGCTGAAAAAACGGCCGATCACCGATGCCGCCTCGTTCCTCGCCGCCGGCGACCTGGCCGACGAACTGCGCGTCACCCGTCCCCTCGTCGCCGACGACTCGATCGATGTGGTGGTCTCCAACTGCGTGCTCAACCTGGTGGAACCGGGTGCCAAACCGGCCCTGTTTCGCGAGATCCACCGGGTGCTCAAGCGCGGCGGCCGCGCGGTCATCTCCGACATCGTCGCCGACGAGGAGGTGCCCGAACACCTGCAGCAGGATCCCGAACTCTGGAGCGGCTGCATCTCCGGCGCGCTCACCGAGGAGGGATTCCTGCAGGCATTCGCCGACGCCGGATTCCACGGCATCGAGATCCTCAAGTTCGACCACCAGCCTTGGCGCACGGTCGAGGGCATCGACTTCCGCTCCGTGACCGTGCAGGCCTTCAAGGGCAAGCAGGGCGACTGCTTCGAGCGCCTCCAGGCGGTCATCTACCGCGGACCGTTCAAGGAAGTGCTCGACGACGACGGCCACCGCCTGGTCCGCGGCCGCCGCCATGCGGTCTGCGACAAGACCTTCCAGCTGTTCCGTCAGACCCCCTATCAGGGCCATTTCGAGTTCATTGAACCGCACGAGGGAATTCCGCTCGACGACGCCGCCTCATTCGATTGCGGGCGCAACGACCGCCGCCACCCGCGCGAGACCAAGGGCGCCGACTACAACCCCCGGCCCGCCGCCAGCCAGTGCCTCGACGGCGGCTGCTGCTGAGCGCCGCCCGCCCCGTTCCGTTCCGCCCCGGACCACCGCACCTCAGATGACCGTTTCCAACGCCACCCTTTCCACCAGCACGACGACACCCGTCCTTCGGCCGCCGTTTGAAACCACCCTCGACCGCCACGGGCTGGACCTGCGGCGCGGGGCCACCGACATCCTGCAGCTCAACCTCGGCAAGCTGTGCAACCTCACCTGCGTGCATTGCCACGTCAACGCGGGGCCCAAGCGCAAGGAGATCATCACCCGCGCCACGCTCGACCGCATCCTCGACTGGCTGGACGGAACCGACATCCACACCATCGACCTCACCGGCGGCGCCCCGGAGATGATCCCCGACTTCCGCCACCTGATCGAACGGCTGCGCCGCATGCCCCACGTGGACACCATCATCGACCGCTGCAACCTGACCATTCTCAACCAGCCGGGATACGAGTGGCTGGCGCAGTTCCTACACGACCACCGCGTCGCCATCGTGGCATCGATGCCCTGCTACGAGCCCGGCAACGTCAACGCCCAGCGTGGCGACGGCGTGTTCGATTCCAGCATCGAGGGCCTGCAAAAACTCAACGCGCTCGGCTACGGCCGCGACCCCGGACTGATGCTCGACCTGGTCTACAACCCCAACGGCGCCTTCCTGCCGCCGCCTCAGGCGGAACTGGAGGCGGACTACAAGACCGAGCTGCGACAACACTTCGGCATCGAGTTCAACCGCCTGATCACCATCACCAACATGCCGATCGCGCGCTATAAATCCTGGCTCAGGCACAACGGCAAGCTCGACGATTACATGCAGCTGTTGATCGACTCCTTCAACCCGGCCACCGTGGCCGGCCTGATGTGCCGCAACACCCTGAGCATCGGCTGGCGGGGCGAGGTTTACGACTGCGATTTCAACCAGCAACTCGACATGCAGTGGACCGACCGGGATGATGGCCGGGGACTCCACGTCTGGGACCTCGACCCCGACGCCCTCGAACACCGGCCGATTGCACTCGGCAGCCACTGCTTCGGCTGCACCGCCGGCAGCGGATCGTCCTGCCAGGGTGCCACCGCTTGAACCATGCTTGTTGACCTCGCCAGCGCCACCATCACCTGGATCTATCTGACCTGCGCCCTGGTGCTGGCCATCTACGCGCTGCATGCCTACGCCATCCTGACGGTGCTGCTGCGGCACGGACGACGGGCCGCGCTGGTGGCCACCGAACTGGCAGGACGGGGTCGTGAGAACCTGGCAACAAGGCCGTTGCCAACCGGGACCCCGGCCGCCGGTCACGGGACAACCGGCCAACTCTGGCCCTTCGTCGCCACCCAGATCCCGCTCTACAACGAGGCCAACGTCGCCGAACGGGTGCTGCGCGCCGTGGCCGCGATGCATTACCCCGGCCGTCACCTGATTCAGGTGCTGGACGATTCCACCGATGAAACCACCGCCATCGTCGATCGCGTCGCCGCCGACCTCAGGACGGCCGGCCACGACATCGATGTGGTGCGCCGTCCGACCCGCGAGGGATTCAAGGCCGGCGCCCTGGCCGAGGGCCTGCGCCGCACCGGAGCCGAACTGATTGCGGTGTTTGATGCCGACTTCGTTCCCAAGGCCGATTTCCTGCTGCAAACCGTGCCCTGCTTCCAGGCCGATCCGCGCATCGGCTTTGTCCAGGGCCGCTGGACCTTTCTCAACGAGCGCGATTCCGTCCTGACACGAGCCCAGGGGGTGGGGCTCGACAGCCATTTCGCCATCGAACAGGCGGCGCGCGGCGCCCACCCTGGCATGTGCATCAACTTCAACGGCACCGCCGGCGTATGGCGCCGGCAGTCGATCGATGAGGGCGGCGGCTGGAGCGCCGCCACCCTGACCGAGGACCTGGACCTGTCCTACCGGGTGCAGCTGGCCGGTTGGCGCGGCTTGTTCCTGCCTCACCTCGAGGTGCCCGGCGAGCTGCCGGCGACCTTTTCCGGTTTCAAGAGCCAGCAGTTCCGCTGGGCCAAAGGTTCGATGCAGACCGCAGTGCGCCTGCTGCCACGACTGTGGCGCTCGACCATGCCCCTCAGCGCCAAGGTCGAAGGCAGTTTTCACCTGACCCATTACGCGGTGCATCCGCTGCTGCTGCTGGTCATTCTGCTGGGACCGCTGGTGTGGCTGTCCAGCGGCGACCAAGGCCGTCTGCCCGGCCTGATCGGCACCCTGCTGCTGGTGGCGGCGTTCGCGCCCACCGTGTTCTACGGGGTCGGACAATACCGGCTCCACCGCGACTGGCCGCGACGCCTGCTGCGGCTGCCGGCCCTGACCCTCGCCGGCATGGGCCTGGCCGCCGCCAACGCGCGCGCGATCGCCGAGGCCCTGCTCAACCGCACCTCCGCCTTCATCCGCACGCCCAAGAGCGGCGACGGCGCCCGCCTGCGCTATTCGGTGCGGTTCCCGATTCCACCCTGGATCGAGGTGGTGGTCGGTGCCCACGCCGCCGGCGGCGCCCTGCTCGCCTGGCAGGCCGGCAACGCCGGGGCCGTCACCTTCGGCCTGTTGTGCGCCGCCTCCATGTTCTACATCGGCCTCGGCAGCCTGGCCGAGATCGCCTCCAACCGGCGCCGGCAAAGGCCTGATCCCCGCGGCGGCACCGAGACGGCCAACCTCCCGGACACGGTCGCGGGAACGCTGCCTGGCCCGGCCAAGGGGAACTGAACCCGCCCAAGACCCACGCAAAGCGTCAAGGAGAAACGGCAACTTGTCCGCCGAAGCCTTGCCGAAGGAGGATCCCTGCCGTTCGGCCCGCCACCCCCGACGCCGCGGTCCCTTCCCGCCTCGTCCCTTCACGGCAAGGATGCCGTGGCTCCTTGAGTTCGCGCAAGTTCGCGCACAGCACATATTCCCGCGCAATGCCCGCGCAAACCCCGCGCAAAGCGTCAAGGAGGAACGGCAACTTGTCCGCCGAAGCCTTGCCGAAGGAGGATCCCTGCCGTTCGGCCCGTCACCCCCGACGCCGCGGTCCCTTCCCGCTTCGTCCCTTCACGGCAAGGATGCCGTGGCTCCTTGAGTTCGCGCACGCCCAAGGCGCGGGCTTGACGGGCGCCATGCAGCCCCGATATAGTCCGACTGCTCTGCGATGAGCCGCCAAGCTGAACCCGCCATCGTCGGCGGGGGAACCGCGCAGTC
>SKLO01000200.1 GCA_007123195.1 Verrucomicrobiales bacterium
GCCGCCGCGGTCATGCGCGAGGCCTTGCCGGCGTAACGATGCCCCTCGAGCGGCAGCACCAGCAAACCGTGGGTATGCACCATCGGCTCGACCACCTCGGCCCCGGTCGCAACGCCGCAACTGCTGGCGAGGAGCACGATCAGGGCCAACCGCCGGGCGATGCCGGCGCTCGATCGCCGGCGCCTCTCGCTGAGAAGACCGACAGGAATCCGCCGGCCAGTCGGCGCGGCAGCGTGGGAAGGATGGAGCAGAATCGGCACGTGGGGCATCTTAGGGAAAATCTCCGGTTGATGCCATGCAAAAATGCCACCCCCTGGCGGTCCGCCCAAGGCGGGCCTTTGGGTTTGACCGCGATCAGCCACGGGAGGGGCAGGCCGGGTTGTCCCGGGTCGCCACCGCCTAATCGATCACCCGCGGTGCCGCCGGCTCGAATTCAAACAGGTGGTCTCCGGGCAGGGCCACATGGCGCATCTCGGGTTTCTCGTCGAGGTTCGCGTTCAGATCCTCCTCGGTCAGCGGCAATGACTTGACGCCCTCCTCGGGCACCTCCAGTCCGGCCACCCAGACGATCGCGTTGAGCACCATCCGCCGGTAGTCCTCCACCGCCCAGTTGTAGTGCCAATGGCCGCCGGTGAAGCCGACCCCGCGCCCGCCGTCCTCGCGCTGCACGCCCCACATCAGGGTTTGCGGCGTGCCCAGGGCGTCCTGCCCGGGGCGGTTCCAGTGGATATACTGGCGGATGCGCTCGTAGGTCGGGGTCGCCACCAGCAGGTCCTCATGGGTTGCCGGCTCGTTGAAGCTCATGTTGAAATACCACTCGTCGTGGACCTTCACCGGTGCCACGCCGTTGCCCACCGGGTGGGTCTCGTGGGGAACCGTGTCGGCCGCCCAATGCGGGTTGACCGAGTGATTGTCCTTGTAGTAACCGCCGATCCAGCGCTGGAAATAGGCGCCCTCATCACCGATCGGCACGTGGACGGCATAGTGCATGCACATCAGGCCGACGCCCTCGGCCATCAGGCCGTCGAGGAACTCCCACTTGTTGTTGGCCGGGTGGCGGCCCATGCCGTCGGCATAGATGACGATCGCGTCCACGCCGTCGAATACCGACTCGTCCTCGGGCCAGCCGTTGTGCACCACCTCGACCTCGATCGGCAGGCCGGACTGCTCGTTCAGCGCGCGTGCCAGCAGGATGGCGCCGGCATTGAACTCATGCTCACCCGAGGCATGGCTGGGCGGCCCGGCGATGAGCACGACCTTGCGCACTTCAGCGGTCGCATCGGCGCCCGAAGGCGGCCCGGCCAGCAACACAAGGCCAACCAACAACAAAGCGGCGGCAAACAGGGGAATCGATCGTTTCATGGCAGCGGTGGTTCGGGGGGTTGGAAGCTGAAGATGGATCGACGGGCCGGGGTGGGCAACCAAAACCTGCACAGCTGTTCACGGATTCGGGGGGCGGTCCGCCGCTGCGCGCTGACCGGCAGGCGCCGATTCCGGCGGCACCGGTTCCGCCGGCCCGGCCTCTGGGGTGCCGCTGGCCGGCTGCTGGCCCGAGGTGGGACGACGCGAAGGGGCGGCCTTGCGGTGTTTGGCCCGCGGGCCACGCGCCCGCTGGCGCTCGCCGCCCTCGCCAGCGGCAGCCACCACGCCCCCCTGTTCGGTGCTCCTGACGCCGCCCGCCACGGCGTCCGCGTCATCGTCCCCGGCCTCGGGATAGACCACCCGATGGTGCATCATGTTGCTCAGGGTCTTGATGAAACTGGTGCCGATACGGTCGATCTCGGTGAGGGTCAGCTCGCTATGGGCCAGCTGCCCGTCCATCATCCGACCCTGAATGATGTCATGCACCAACTGCTCGATCTTGCCTTGCGACGGCTTGGCGAGGCAACGGGAGGCGCTCTCGACGGCATCGGCAAGGCTGATGATGGCGCTCTCCTTGAAGTTTGGCAGCGGGCCGGGGTAGCGGAAGCTGTCGGGGTTGACGTCCGGCAGATCCTCCGGGTGCATCTCACCGGCCGCCACCCGGTCCTCCATGGCCTCGCGCTGCTCGACTGCCTTGCGGTAGAAGTAATACACCAGCGAGGTGCCGTGGTGCTGTTGGATCACATCGATCACCCTGCCGTTGAGTTTGTGCTTCAGGGCCAGGTCGACGCCGTCCTTGACGTGGGACAGGATCACCAGCGCGCTCATGGTCGGGGTCAATTTCTCATGGAGATTCTCGCCGCCACCTTGATTCTCGATGAAGTAGGCCGGCTTGTAGATCTTGCCGACGTCGTGAAAATAGGAGCAGACCCGGCACATCGTGGCGTTGGCTCCGATCTCCTCCGCGGCCGCCTCGGACAGGCTGCCCACCATCAGGCAGTGATGGTAGGTGCCGGGCGCGGCGATGCTCAGTTGCCGCATCAGCGGATGGTTGAGATCGGCCAGCTCGATCCAGGAAATGTCGGTGGTGATGCCGAACAGGCCTTCCAGCACCGGCAGGATGCCGCCGACCACCATGGAAGTCAGAAGCCCCACCGCCACCACCATGGCGGCCTGGGCGGCGACACCCTGCACGGACTCCATGGTGAAGGCCCCGCCCACCGCGGCGCCGACGTCGATCTTGCCCAGCAACAAGGCCAGCGCCAGGGTGCCGATCCCGACCACCAGGCCGGCGCGCAACAGGCGGCTGCGGCGGCGGATCTGGTCGGTGACATAGACCCCGATCGAGCCGCTGACGATGTTGAACACCAGGAACTCCATGGCCTGGTCCGGCCGCACCAGCAGGCAGCCCCACAGACCGCCGTAGATCGCCGCGTAAATGCCGTGGTTGCGGCTGAGCAGCACCGACAGAAACATCGGCGCCAACGCGAATGGCATGATCAGGAAGGCGTTGTTCGGCGACCACCCGCCGAGCGCCGTCACCAGCACGGCGGTTTTGATCAGCGCCAGGTGAACCGTGATGGTGCCGAAGATCAGCACCACAATGTCGTTTTCCCCGAAGCTGTTCGGGTGATTGACATACAGGTGGATCAGCGCCGTCAGCAGGATCACCCCGGCGATCAAGGCCAGCCGCACATGGCCGATCTCGGTGTCGTGGCCGGCCGGCAGCAACGCCACCAGCGCCCCGTAGAACAACAGGAACAACGCCACCTTCACCGCCTGTCCGTGCAGCAGGTAGTCCCGCAGATGGCTGTCGCCCTGCTTGCGCCGGGTGCGACCGCTGGCCAGACC
The DNA here is from genome assembly GCA_007123195.1 of Verrucomicrobiales bacterium. Classification (GTDB taxonomy): domain Bacteria; phylum Verrucomicrobiota; class Verrucomicrobiia; order Verrucomicrobiales; family SKLO01; genus SKLO01. Next base: position 3,214 of record SKLO01000200.1, read on the forward strand.
GCGGGCCGACAAGCGCTTTCTTCGAAGTCCCTCGAACATGGTTTGGCTTGAGTGGGTGTGCTGGGTTGAATGCGGGGGACGCGGGCGCAGGCCCCGGCGGGCAGCGGGATTGCCGACGCCCGTCCGCCGGAGCGGGCCGTCTCAGGAGGCGCCGCCGGACGGGCCGTGATTCCTTCCCCGATGCAGTTCGTAGCGCTCGATGATGCGCTGCACCAGCGGATGCCTGACCACGTCGGACGGGTCGAACCGCACGGTGGCGATGCCCTCGCAGTCCGCCAGGATCTGCAGTGCCTCGGCCAGCCCGGACCGCATGCCGCGGCGCAAATCGACCTGGCTCGGGTCGCCGGTGACCACGCACCTTGAGCCTTCACCGAGTCGGGTGAGGAACATGAACATCTGCTCGGGGGTGGTATTCTGCCCCTCGTCGAGGATGACGAACGCATTGGCCAGAGTGCGCCCCCTCATGTAGGCCAGCGGGGCGACCTCGATGGTGCCCCGCTCCACCAGTCGCTCCGCTTCCTCCGCCGGCAGCATGTCATACAGCGCATCGTAGAGCGGACGCAGGTAGGGCAGCACCTTGTCCTTGAGATCGCCCGGCAGGAAACCGAGGGCCTCGCCCGCCTCCACCGCCGGCCGGGTCAGCACCAGACGCCGCACCTCGCCGTTCTTCAGGGCGTCCAGAGCCCTCGCCATCGCCAGATAGGTCTTGCCGGTGCCGGCCGGCCCGATCCCGAACACCAGTTCGTGGTAGGCCATGGCGTTCAGGTAGACCAGTTGCCCGGGCGTGCGGCCAATGACGCCACCCTTGCGCCCTCCGGCGAGCAACCTCAACCGCCCCAGGTCGGCCACCACATCGTCACCTGTCCCGGCGGGAGGTGGCGGCGGATCAGCGCCGGGTCGAGCGATGGGCGTTGGCCACCGTTGTTCGCGACCGTTGCGCCGGGCCGGGTCACGGTCGGACGCGGCGACCGGCGCGATATCCCCTTCGGCGCAAGGGTCCGGGTCCCGCGCGTTCCCGATGGCGTCGGCCTCGTCCCCAGGTCCCGGGCGATCCTTCATCAACATCCGAAACACCGGGGCGTCGATCACCACGCCATTCCGGC
>SKLO01000354.1 GCA_007123195.1 Verrucomicrobiales bacterium
GGCGCCGCCCTGGGTGCCCTCGTAGATGAACACCATGTGCTCCCACTGGCCGGTCAGGGCGGTGAGGCCGTCGGAGCCGCCGGTGCCCGGCCGGTTCTGGTTGAACGAGCCGCCCGTGCCGGAGGTGTCGAGCCGGGTCACGACCCGGTTGGTGTTGGATAGCCGGTTCAGCATCCAGGTGCTGTTGTCGTTGATGGGATTCGACTCATTGCCCTTGCGCAGCATCCGCACCCAGTTGGGCTGGTCCCCGGCGGCGGCCTTGACCCACATGGAGATCGTCAGGTTGTCCGTGATTCCCTGCAAGGTGCTCGAATTCGGCACGATGGCGGTTCCGCTGGCTAGGGTGTTGAGGGTGGAATCCATCGAGGTGCCACCGATGAAGGGTGAATCGCTGCTGAATCCGGCACTGGCCCCCAGCGCGCCATGGTTGGCATTGCCGGACGAGTCGTTGACGGCGGTGCCGCTGCCCTCGTTGAAGTTGTAGTAGGCGACCAAGGCGGCGGGGGCCGCGGGGACGAGGACAACAACCGTGAACAGGCTGATGGCTGCGACGAGGTGGCGGGCGGCACGGGACTGACCCGGCAGGGATGATGTTTTCATGGGACGATGGGGGAACGAACCGACTGTGGTCGCCCGGCTGGCAGGAGGAGTTGACCGGCCTGCATGAAGCCGTTGAGGTGGCGTTAAAAGGATAACGGTCGGATTCTCCGGCTTGTTTCCGGAAGTTTGCAGGCGCAAGTCGACCACCGACCCGCCGTCTGGGCGTGCCGGGGGGCGGGTTGACCGACCTTGCCAAGGCCGCTTACGACAGGTCGAGCGGGCCGCCGTTGCTGAGCCGGTCGCTGCCGAACACGTCGATGGGGTGGCCCATGGCGTGGGCGAGGGACAACCACAGGCGGTTGTGCGGCACGCGGTCGAACTGCTTGGCGCGGCCCATCCTGAAGCCGCAGCCGCCGCCGATGAGCACGATGGGGATGTCATGCAGGGTGTGGCTGTTGCCTTTGCCCAGCTCGTTGATCCAGACGATCGTGGTGTGGTCGAGCATCGAGCCGCTGCCGTCCGGCTCGGGGGTGTCGCGCAGCTTTTTGGCCAGGTGGGCGATCTCGCCGGCGAACCATTGGTTGATGTCGAGCAGCTGGCCGTAGGCCTGCTTGTTGTTGTCGGGCTCGTGCGACAGGGTGTGGTGGCCCTCCTCAATGCCGAGCCAGCGGAACCGGCCCTGGCCGGTGGCGCGGGTGAACTGCAGCGAGGCGATGCGCATCATGTCGTTGGCCATGGCGTTGACCAGCAGATCGATCTGGATCCGGCTGACCTGCGGGGTGTTGTCGTCGACCAGTTCAATGTGGGCCGGCAGGTCCGGCTCCGGGTGGTCCGGGTGCTGGGCCGATTCCTCGCTGACGCGCTGCATCTCCAGCTCGAACTCGCGCACCAGGTCCATGTGCTGGTCGAGCAGCGAGCGGTCCTCGCCGGGCAGCGAGTCGGCCAGCCTGGCCAGGTCGCCTCGCAGCGGGTCGAGGATCGAGCCGATGCTCTCCTGGTCGCGCAGGCCGCCGTAGATGCGGTTGAACATGGCATGGGGGTCGTTCACCGGCACCAGCGGCTGGTTGGGGCCCAGGTAGGACATGCGGGTGCGCGGGTCGGCGATCTCGGGCACCGCGATGCCGAACTGCAGCGAGCCGAAACGGGTGCGGCTGTGGTCCTGCGAGTCGAGGAAGTTGCGGATCTCCTGATCGATCGAGATGCCGCGCGACCAGCCGGTCGGGGCGTTGGAGCCGCCCTGGATGTTGCCTTCGAACAGCTCGACGCCGGTCAGCAGGCAGCCCATGCCGCGGATGTGGGCGCTGCCGGGGCCGCCGAGGCGGTTGGAGACGCCCTTGAGCACCAGCATGTCCTTCTTGAAATCGGCCAGCGGCTCGAGGATCGGCTTGATCTCGTAGTCGGAACCGTTGCTGTCGGGCCAGAATTCATCCGGCAGGGTGCCGTTGGGGGAGAACACGAACACCAGCCGCTGCTTGCGCCGCGCCTCGCCCACGGCCGCTCCAAGGCCCGGTAGTCCGGTCAGGAACGGCAGGACGGCGGTGGAGATCCCGAGTTGGCGAAGGAATTGGCGACGGGCTGTCAAGCTCATGCGCTGTACAACGGGGTGAACCGTTCCAGCCATACAGGGAAATGCCCCACCGGGCCGCCCGGGCCGCCGGACTGCGGGCGCAGGTCTTCTCTTGCTCGCCCGCCGCCACCTTGGGAGGCGCTCCCGAGAACCTGGCCACCCGGCGGTCCGGACCCTCTCCCTTGGCCTCCGAATCACCCCCACCCCCAGCCAATCGTCGGCGTGCCGGAGGGGCGATGTCCTCGTCGCCCGGCCAATGGGGAGAGGATGGAGGAGCCCGTGAGGGGAACGCGAGCGGCCCCAAGACAGCCAGTCTGCCGGCGGGAGCGGCGGCCGCTGCACGCACCTACCCGGCGGGCAGTTCGAGCCCGCGGAAGAACCCCAGCGCCGCGGCGCTGGTGTGGGTCGCAAGGTCGTCGAATGACTCGCCGCGCAGCCGGGCGATGTGTTCGGCGGTGAGGCGCACGTGGGCGGGCTCGCAGGGTTTGCCGCGGTGGGGCACCGGCGCCAGGTAGGGGGCGTCGGTCTCCACCATGAACGATCCGGCCGGGATCCGTCGGCAGGTGTCGTGCAGGTCGGCGGCGTTCTTGAAGGTGGCGATGCCGGTGAAGGAAACCAGGTGGCCGTCGTCGATCAGCGGCACCGCCTTGTCCCAGGGCTGGCTGAAGCAGTGGAACACCGCCCGCAACCGCCCGGCCCAGGGTTTCAGGATCGCGCAGACCTGGTCAAAGCAATCGCCGCGCTGGTGGATCACGACATTGAGATCCAGGTCGGCGGCTAGTGCGAGTTGTGCCTCGAAGCAGTCGGCCTGGAGGCGGTGATAGGCCCCGGCGGTGAGCCCGCCGCGGGGCGGGTGGTAGTTGTCCAGGCCGATCTCGCCCAGCGCCACCACCTTGGGCATCGACGCCTGTTGCCGCAGGTCCTCAAGCCAGGCGCCCGATCCGGCATCGATCTTGGTGACCGAGGTGGGGTGCAGGCCCGGGGTGGCGAACAGGCCCTGGTGTTGCGCGGCCAGCTCGATGCCGATGCGGCTGGACGCCGGGGTGATGCCGATGGTGATGACCGCCCCGACCCCGGCCTCGCGTGCGCGCCCGAGCACCGCGCCGGCCTCGGCGAGCAATCCGGGGTCGGTCATGTGGGCGTGGGTGTCGATCAGCATCGGTCCACCGGAGCAGGGGCGGAAGCCGATGGCAAGCGGGTTCCCGGTCGGCCATCGGCACGGGCGCGGGACTTTCCGCCGGGTGCGGGGGCGTGGTGCGGCGTATTTTTGGTTGTCCGGCACCGTGCGCGGGCCGAAAGGCGGGTATGACACGCGAGAAGATGGTGGAGGTGCTCGAGCGCATCGCGCTGCTGCTGGAGTTGAAGGGCGAGAACCCGTTCAAGATCCGCGCTTACCGCAGCGGGGCCGAGGTGGTGGAGGGTTTTCCGGGAGATATTGTGGCGCGGGCGGCGGCCAACGATCTGGAGGGCATCAGCGGCCTTGGCAGCGCGTTGCGGGACAAGCTGCACGAACTCGCCAGCACCGGTCGGCTTGAATTCTACGACAAGCTGGCGGCGGGCATCCCCGGGACGTTGTTTGACTTGTTCGAGATTCCGGGCCTCGGGCCGAAGAAGGTGAAGGCGCTTTACAACGAACTCGGGATCGATTCGCCGGCGGCGCTGAAGCAGGCGTGCGAATCCGGCCGGCTGGCCGACCTGCCGGGCTTCGGCGCCCGCACGGTGGAAAAGCTGTTGGCGGCGCTGGCCTATCGCCAGGCCAATGCCGACCGGTTCCGGCAGAACGAAGCGGTGGCGGCGGTCGGTCGCATCCACGACTGGCTGCGCGGGCATGAAATGGTCGATCAGGTCGAGCCGGCCGGCAGTTGGCGGCGCGGCAAGGAGACCCTGCATGATCTGGATTTCGTGGTCGCCAGCAGCCGGGGAGCGGAACTGCTGCAGGACTTCTGCAGGCAGCCGTGGGTGCGGCAGGTCGAGGCCTGCGGCGAGACCAAGGCCAGTGTGATCCTTGAGGAGGGGGTGCCGTGCGACGTGCGCGCGGTGAAGAGCGGCGAGTTCGCCTGTGCGCTGGCTTATTTCACCGGCAGCAAGGAGCACAACGTGCTGGTCCGGGGTCGTGCCCGCGACCGTGGCTACACTCTCAATGAATACCGGCTGGCGCCGCTGGACAAGGACGGCGGCAAGGTGGAAACGCCGCCGGAGTTCAGCACC
>SKLO01000148.1 GCA_007123195.1 Verrucomicrobiales bacterium
CTTGGGGTTGTCCCCGGCGGCGGCTTCGATCTGCTCGCGGGTGGCGTCGGCGGGCACGCGGATGCGGTCGCGGGTCTTGCCGTTGACCTGGAGCACCAGTTCGATTTCGGATTCGATCAGGTATTCCGGGTTGTGCACGGGCCACGGCTGCTCGCTGAGCAGGCAGGCGTTGCTGTCGTCGGCGCCGGTGGCGGGGGCGTTGACCAGCATCGGGAAGGCGGCGGCGAGCCGGTCCCACAGCGCCTCGGCGATGTGCGGGGCGAACGGGCTGAGCAGCTTGAGGAAGTCGGCCAGCAGCGAGGCGGGCACCCGCTCGGCCTGGGTGAAGGCGTTGGTGCACTTCATCAACTCGCTGATGGCGGTGTTGAAGCTGAGGCGGTCGATGTCGTCGGTGACCTTGCGGATGGTCTCGTGGACCACCTTGCGCAGGCCGGGATCGGTGTCGTCGGGCACCTCGGCGACCTTGTCGGCCAGTTGCCAACTGGTTTCCTGGTCCTGCTGCAGGCACACCCGCCAGACCCGGGCGAGGAAGCGGTGGACGCCTTCGACGCCCTTCATGGACCACGGTTTGACCTGCTCGAGCGGTCCCATGAACATCTCGTAGAGCCGCAGTGAGTCGGCGCCGTAGTCCTTCACGACGTCGTCGGGGTTGATGACGTTGCCCACCGACTTGGACATCTTCTGGCCGTCCTCGCCGAGGATCAGGCCCTGGTTGACCAGGCGTTGGAACGGTTCGGTTGTGGAGAGGTGGCCGAGGTCGAACAGCACCTTGTGCCAGAAGCGGGCGTAGAGCAGGTGCAGCACGGCGTGCTCGGTGCCGCCGACATAGAGGTCGACGCCGCCGCGGCGGGGGTGGTCGCTCGTGTCGGCGCCCATCCAGTAGCGTTCGGCCGCGGTGGAGACGAAGCGTTCGGCGTTGCGGGGGTCGAGGTAGCGCAGATAATACCAGCACGAGCCGGCCCATTGCGGCATGGTGTTGGTCTCGCGTTCCATGCCATCCGAGTAGCGGATCCAGTCGAGCGCCTTGACCAGCGGGCCGCGCGGGTCGCCGGTGGGTTTGAAGTCCTCCAGTTCGGGTGGCAGCAGCGGCAGTTCGTCCTCGCCGATGGCGTGGTGGTGTCCCTGCTGGTCCCAGACGATGGGGAACGGCTCGCCCCAGTAACGCTGGCGCGAGAACAACCAGTCGCGCAGCTTGTATTGCACCCGGCCGCGGCCGACGCCGTGTTGCTCCAGCCACTGGATCATGGCGGCCTTGGCTTCGGCGGTTTCCATGCCGTCGATCAGGGGCGAGTTGACCGCGACGCCGGGCTCGCACAAGGCGGTCTCGAGCGGGGCGTCCGGGTCGGTGTCCGGTTTGGCGACGACCCGCACGATCGGCAGGTCGAAGGTGGTGGCGAACTCAAAGTCGCGCTCGTCATGGCCCGGCACCGCCATGATGGCTCCGGTGCCGTAGGACATGAGCACGTAATCGGCGATCCAGACGGGGATGCGCTGCTGATTGACCGGATTGACCGCGTGGGCGCCGGTGAACACGCCGGTCTTGTCCTTGGCCAGGTCGGTGCGTTCGAGGTCGGACTTGCTGGCGCAACGCTCCTGGTAGGCGCCGACCGCGCCAGCCTGGTCGGCGGTGGTGATCTTCGCCACCAGCGGGTGCTCGGGCGCCAGCACCATGTAGGTGGCGCCAAACAGGGTGTCGGGGCGGGTGGTGAACACCGCGATGGCCGGCAGATCGGGGTGGTCGGAGAGGGGGAACGCCACCTCGGCGCCCTCGGAGCGGCCGATCCAGTTGCGCTGCAGCAGCTTGATCGATTCCGGCCAGTCGAGGTCGTCGAGGTCGTCGATCAGGCGTTCGGCGAAGGCGGTGATGCGCAGCATCCACTGGCGCAGCGGGCGGCGTTCGACCCGGTGGCCCTTGGCCTGCCATTCCTCGACCTCCTCGTTGGCCAGCACGGTGCCGAGGTCGGGCGACCAGTTGACCGGCACCTCGGCGACGTAGGCCAGGCGCACGGCGTCGACTTGTTCCCGGGTCCAGCTCTGGCGCTCCAGTTCGGCCACCGGCCGCGCCCGGCCGCTGCGGGGATCGACGTAGCTGTGATACAGCTGCAGGAAGATCCACTGGGTCCAGCGGATGTAGTCGGGGTCGGTGGTGTTGACCTCGCGCTGCCAGTCGTAGGCGAATCCCAGGCTCTTCAGCTGGCGGCGGAAGTTGTCGACGTTCTCCTGGGTGGTCAGCCGGGGGTGGCGGCCGGTCTTGATCGCATACTGTTCGGCGGGCAGGCCGAAGGCGTCCCAACCCATGGGGTGGAGCACGTTGCAACCCTGCATGCGGCGCGCCCGGCCGAGGATATCGGTGGCGGTGTAGCCCTCGGGGTGACCGACGTGCAGGCCGGAGCCGGACGGGTAGGGGAACATGTCGAGCACGTAGAACTTCGGCTTGGAGGGATCAAAGCCGGGTTCGCCGGGGTTCGGCGTGCGGAAGGTCTGGTGACGCTCCCAGTGGGCCTGCCAGGCGGGCTCGATTTCGTCAAAGGGATAGGGTTTGCGGTGGCTGGCCATGATCGGATGCGTGCTTGCGCGGGCGCAGGCGTGGGAACGGAAAAGAAAAGGCGCACAGGATGGCACCCGCGGGCGGGTTCTGCAAGGAGCGGAGCAGGGAGGGAACGGAGCGGATTGCCGGGCGATCCCACTTTGAACTGGCATCCCGGCCCGGCTTCGATAAGGGAAGGGGGTGGCCGCCGGGTTGGCGCCGTGGTCCGCCACCGCGCCGCCGCGCCGCCAGCCGCCCGATCACCGAGCCTCAGACACCATCAACACCGCCCGCCAGCCGCCCGGCCTCCCGGTTTTCCGGGGCCGGCCGCATGACCGGCAGCCGTGCATCGCCATTCATGACCCCGCGCAAGGACCTGCTCGACATCGAATCCCTGACCGACGGGGAGATCCGCCATTTGCTGGAGGCGGCGGTGCCGTTCAAGGCGCTGTTCAGCAAGTCGGTCAAGAAGGTCAACGACCTCGCCGGACGCACGGTACTGACATTGTTCTACGAGCCCTCGACCCGCACCCGGTCGTCGTTCGAGATCGCGGCCAACCGGTTGTCGGCCGACGTGACCCACTTCCAGGTCGCGACCTCGGCGGTCGCCAAGGGCGAGTCGGTGCTGGACACGGTCGACACGCTGCAGGCGATGAAGACCGACTACATCATCGTCCGCCACCAGGCGTCGGGCATTCCCAACCTGATCGCCCGCCACACCTCGGCCTCGGTCTTGAACGCCGGTGACGGGGCGCATGCGCACCCGACCCAGGCGTTGCTCGACGGCTTCACCGTGCGCGAGACGCTGGGCGAGGACCTGACCGGCAAGCGGGTGGTCATCGTCGGCGACTGGCTGCACTCGCGGGTGGCGCGATCCACCGCCCAGCTGTTCCGGCGCATGGGTCTCCAGGTCGGGGTGCTGGGGCCCGCCACCCTGATCCCGCGCGGCCTGCCCGGTTGGCTGCACCCGCTGGCCAGCTGGGACGACCTGTTGAGCTGGCAACCCGAGGTGATCTACCTGCTGCGGGTGCAATTGGAGCGCCAGCAGGAGCAGTTTTTCCCCAGCGTGGGCGAGTATCACCGGGTCTACGGCCTGACCGAGCAGCGCCTGCGCCAGGTGCGCGACGCCGGCCTGTGGGTGATGCATCCGGGCCCGGTCAACCGCGGCGTCGAGCTGACCGACTCGGTGCTCGCCTACGAGCGCAGCCTGATCAACCGCCAGGTCGAGAACGGCATTGCGGTGCGCATGGCGGCGCTGGCCTGGCTGCGCCCGGGCACGCCGTTCCGAGGGCGCCTGCCGCACTGACATCCACACCATCCTGACATGCCATCCACTGCAGTTCTGATTTCCGCGGCGGCAACATCATCCGCCAGCCACCAATGAACACCGATTCCAATCCTTCCGCCCCGGCCGCCCGCCACTGGTATCGCGGCGGTCTGGTTGCTGCGCCAGGAACCCGCGAGCCGCAACCGCTCGACCTGCTGGTCGAGGACGGGGTCATCGTGGCGGCCGAGGCGGACCTGGTGGCCGCTGGCGCGGTGCCGGCCGGGTCCGCTGCCGGCGATCCGGCCGGCATCGAGGTGATCGACTGCGCCGGCTGCATCCTGCTGCCGGGACTGTTCGACGTCCACGTGCATGCCAGGGAACCCGGCCGCGAGGACAAGGAAACCATTGCCACCGCCGGCGAGGCCGCCATCAACGGCGGCGTCACCGGCATGGTGCTGATGCCCAACACCACCCCGGCGATCGACAATGGCGGCCTGGTGCAGGCGGTGATGGACATCGCCCGCAGCCGGTGCCGGATCCCGGTGTGGACCAGCGGTTGCATCACCAAGGAACGCGCCGGCCGCGAACTGGCCGGCATTGCCGGCATGAAGGCGCAGGGCGTGGTGTTCCTGACCGACGACGGCAGCCCGGTGGAGAACCCGCGGGTGCTGCGGCGGGCGATGGAATACGCGCGCGACTTCGGCCTGTTCACCGCCTCGCATTGCGAGACCATGGAATTGTCCGGCGCCGGCGCGATGAACGAGGGGCCCACCTCGTTCCGCCTCGGCGTGCCCGGCGTGCCCGCGATCAGCGAGGAGATCTGCCTCGACCGCGACATCCGGCTGGCGCAATACACCGGCACCCACGTGCACATCCAGCACGTCACCACCGCCCGCGGCATGAACACCATCCGCAGGTTCAAGGAGGACGGCGTGTCGGTGTCGTGCGAGGTGGCGCCGCATCACCTGATGTTCTGCGACGAGGATGTGGGCGACTTTGACACCCACTACAAGATGAACCCGCCGCTGCGCACGCGCGAGGACAACGAGGCGCTGCTGCAGGGGCTGATCGACGGGGTGTTCGATGTCATCGCCACCGACCACGCGCCGCACACGCGCTACGAGAAGGCGCTGGATTTTGTCAGCGCACCGTTCGGCATCACCGGGCTCGACACCGCGCTGGTGTCGCTGTTCGACCGCTTCATCCGCCACGGTCATCTGGGATGGGACGTGCTGGTGACGCGATACGCCGATGAACCGCGGCGGCTGCTCGGATTTGAACCGGTCAGGCTGGCCGCGGGCGAGCGGGCCGAGCTGGTGGTGTTCGATCCCCGTCGGACGACCCGGTTCAGCGAGGATTTCATGCGCTCCAAGAGCATCAACACGCCGTTCCTGAACCATGAACTGCAGGGCCGGGTCACGCGGGTGGTGTTCGGTCGCGAACTGTTGCTCGACCGGATGGACGCGGGGTTGGATCACGGCGGCGACGGAGGCGGCCGGCCATGAACGCCTACCTGCAGAAGCTCACCGAACGCATCGCCGCCACCGGTTCGTGCCTGTGCGTGGGGCTTGACCCGCGGCCGGAGCGCCACGGCGGCGACCCGACGACGTTCCTGCGCCGGATCATCGACCAGACCTCGCATGTGGCCGCGGCTTTCAAACCCAACGCCGCCTATTTTGAATCCATGGGCCCCGACGGCGTGCGCCTGCTGGAACAACTGCGCGGCTGGATCGCCGAGGACATCCCGCTGGTGCTGGATGTCAAGCGCGGCGACATCGGCGAGACCCAGAAATACTACGCGCGCGCCTGCTTTGATCGCTGCGGCGCCGACGCGGTGACGCTCAATCCCTACATGGGGCGCGACAGCCTGCAGCCGTTTTGGGACTACGCCGACCGCGGCGCCTACCTGCTCGGGATCACCTCGAATCCGGGCGCGGCCGACATCCAGCAGCAGCGGCTGGCCGACGGCCGCCGCGTGTTCGAGGTGGTGGCGGCGATGGCCGGGGAACACGACGGCACCGGTCTGGTGGTCGGTTTGACCCAGGCCGGCGACGACGAGATGTGGCGGCGGCTGCCCGACCTGCCGCTGCTGGTGCCCGGCTTCGGCGCCCAGGGCGGGGAGTTGGACGGCTTGAAGCGCCGCCCCGGTTCGGCGCCGGTGCTGGTCAACGTTTCGCGCGGCGTGCTTTACCCCGGGCCCGACAAAGATCCCGCCCAGGCGGCAGAAGAATATGCAACACTCCTCACTGACATTGCCCGACACGCGTGAAGCCACGCTGCAACTGCTGAAGGATTACGGCGCGCTCGAACAGGGGCACTTCCTGCTGGCCAGCGGTCGTCACAGCGCGTTTTACGTCAACAAGACCCGGTTGGTGGAATGGCCCCACGTGGTGGATGCCATGATCCGCAACCGGCTGCCGCAGCTGGCCGATCTGGGAGGGATTGACGTGGTTTTGTCACCGGCCATGGGCGGCGTGCCGGTGGGCCAGCAGGTCGGCCTGGTGCTGCAGGCGAAAACCATCTACTCCGAGCGCGGCCCTGACAATGCCATGCTGTTGAAACGCGGCTTCGAGGTGCGGCCGGGCGAGCGCGTGCTGCTGGTCGAGGACGTGATCACCACCGGCGGCACCCTGGCGGAGTTGCGCGGGTTCATCGAGGGCAGGGGCGGCGTGATCGCCGGCGTGTTCGCACTGGTCAACCGCTCCGGCTTGCCCGCCTGGCAGGGGGTGCCGCTGGTGTCGTGCCTGGAGATCGAGTTCCCAACCTACGCGCCCGACGAGGTGCCGCCCGAACTGGCGGCCGTGCCGGTGACCAAGCCGGGCACCAAGCAGCAGGGATCCGATGCCTGACGCGGCCCAGCCGGCGTGGGGCGCGGCCCACGGGCGGTCCGGCCGCGAAACCGCTTGATCCCCGTTCCATCGGGACGAAGTTGGATCCCGTGATGGCGGACTCCCGGGAAGGCATGGACTACGACGTGGTCGTGGTCGGCGGAGCGTTCTCCGGTGCCAGCGCCGCCCTCCTGATCAAGCGCGCCCGGCCGTCGTGCCGGGTGTTGATTGTCGAACGCAGCGAGGTGTTCGACCGCAAGGTCGGCGAATCGACCTCGGAGGTGGCGGGTTGTTTCCTCACCCGCGTGCTCGGCCTGGGGTCGTACCTCGGCCGCGAGCACATCGTCAAGCATGGCCTGCGCATGTGGTTCACCGACCACCCCGACCGGCCGCTCGACGAGTGCAGCGAGATCGGGCCCCACAGCCAGGTGCGGCTGCCGACCTACCAGGTCGACCGCGCACGGCTCGACGAGCACCTGCTGGCGACGGCGGTGCAGGAGGGCTGCGAGTTGTGGCGCCCGGCGGTGGTGCGCGACGGCCGCGAGCGCTCCGCCGACGGCGGAGCGGCGGGGGAGGGGGGGGGCGCCGAACGGCACCAGCTGCTGGTGCAATGTCAGGGCGAGGAGCGGCGCGTGCGCTACCGCTGGCTGGTCGACGCCTCGGGCCGCGCGGCCTGGCTGGGGCGCCGCCACGGCGACCTGCAGGTGCTCGACCGCGAGCCGACCAAATCAATGTGGGGCCGGTTCCGCGGCGTGGCCGACCTCGACGGCGCGGAGTTGAGGCAACGCCATCCGGCCTGGGCGTCACGGGTGTTCTGCTCGCGCTCGGCCGCCACCAACCACCTCACCGGGCGCGGCTGGTGGTGCTGGATCATCCCGTTGCAGGACGGCGACTTCAGCCTCGGCCTGACCTATGACCCCCGCCTGTTCACCCCGCCGGAAGGCGGTTCCATCGGCGAGCGTCTTTTGAAGCATGTCAGGGCGAACCCGGTCGGGCGCGAATTGTTCGCCCGCGCCGAGGTGGTCGGGCGCGACACCCGGGCCTACGGCCAGCTGGCCTACAAGGTCAACCGGGTGGCAGGTCCCGGTTGGGTGATCGTCGGCGACGCCGCCGGATTCATGGACCCGCTCTACAGCCAGGGCCTTGATTACTGCGCCCACACCGTCGTCCAGGCCTCGAAGGTGGTGTTGTCAGGATTGGAGGCGGGCGACGAGGGAGCCCGCGAGGGGATCGAGCGCTACAACTTCGAGTTCAACACCAGCTTCGACCGCTGGTTCGACGCCCTCTACGCCGGCAAATACCGCTACCTCGGCGACGCCGAACTGATGTGGGCGGCGTTCCAACTCGACCTCGGCGCCTATTTCCTCGGGCCGGTCAAGTTTGTCTACGGCGACACCATGGCGCAGTTCGCCCGCATGCCCTACGACGGCCGGGTCGGCGGCTGGGTCGCCAGGCTCATGGGCTTCTACAACCAGCGGCTCGGCCTGATCGCCGACAAGCGCTGGCACGCGGGCCGCTACGGCCGCTGGAACCACGGCCGCTGCCTGTTGATCCGCGGCGGATTCGCGCCGGTGCCGCGGACCGCCGGCAAGTTTTTCCTCCGCGGCCTGTGGCGCTGGGGCCTGGCGGAGTTGTCGGCGTTGCGACTTCGGCGACCGCCAACAACAGGGTTGGAACCGGCTGTGCCGATGGCGGATCGGCCCGCCGAACCGCCCGTGGCCAAAGTCGCCGCGGCCGGTGCCGCGCCCAGCCAAACCGTCGCTTCCATGGGTGCCGACGACGGCCATCTCCAGGCGCGGCGTTGACAGCGACCCGCCGGGCCGCAACGGTGGCCATCATCCCCCACATGGACCTGCGCCACCTGCGTTACTTCCGCGCCGTCGCCGAGGACTTGAGCTACTCGAAGGCCGCCAGGCGCCTCAACATCGCCCAGCCGGCCCTGACCCGGGCCGTGCAGGAACTGGAGGCCGAAATCGGCGCGACGCTGCTGGAGCGAAATCGCCGGATCGTCCGCCTGACCGCCGCCGGCGACCTGCTGTTGCATGACACCGCCATCCTGCTCAGCCGCCTCGACGAAACCGTGCGGCGGGTTCGCCGGGTGGCCGCCGGGCAGATGGGTGAAGTCGGGGTCGGCTATATTGGACCACCCACAGGACGGTTTCTGGCACCACTGTTGGCCGCGTTCGGTCGCAGCCATCCCGATGTCACCGTGCAGCTCGAGGAGCGGACCCCGGAAAGGGTCTGGGAAATGGTGGCACGCGGACGGCTGTCGATGGGCCTCACGCGCCCGGTGCTCGCGGTGGCCGGTGAGGCCCTGACCCTCGAATGCGAACGGCTGCGCGAGGAGCGCTTGTGCGTCGTGATCCCGCATCACCACCCGTGGGCCGGGCGCAGTCAGGTGTCCTGGCGCGATTTGCGTCACCGCCCCCTGGTGGCACTCGACCGCCGCGAAGGCGTTGGCCTGCATGAGGCGGTGCTGCGCGGCTGCCGCAACGCCAGGATCGATCCCAGCTGGCTGCATACCCCGAGTGTCGTCGGCACGGTCCTCACCTACGTCGAGGCCGGACAAGGCATCGGCATTACCTCTGAGAGCGTGGCTGCCCTCGATCCCGCCAACCGCCTCCGGTTCGTGCCCTTGACGCCGACCCAGCAGGTGCAGCTGGTGCTGGTGTGGCGACGGGACGACGATGCGCCCGCTGCCGCTGCCTTGAGGAGGTTGATCCTCGAGTGGCGCGACGAAGGGCGGCTGGCCGAACCGGTGCCGGAATCGAACGGCCCCGGACCGGACCCCGGGCCATGACCGTGGCGGATGCCGGGCAACTGGTCGGGCGGGGCAGGGGAGCCGCGGGAAACTTCCGGCACCACGCCGACACCGCAGACAATCAACGCATCGACCGCCGCCGGATCATGTCCATCTCGGTCCGCCTCTGGCCGCGCTGCCGGCGGGTCTGATACCCGCCCGCGCTCTCACAGCCTGTGGTCGACAGTGCCGCCAGCAAAGCGCCCGCCCCGGTCACACAGGCCAGCCAGCGGCGTCGGCTGACGGGCTGGTCGGCGGCTGGCTTGATGGCTGGCTTGATGGCTGGTGTGGTTGCAGAAGAAGCCCCTTTCATAGACCCTCAGCATACGGGAGGGCAGGCCAATGTCGACCCCATCTTGCCCTGATGGCACCCGCCGGACCGGTCCGGGGCAACCGCCACTCCCGGGTTGTGTTCAGCATAATTGGCAAATGCGGGCAACATGACTTGGTTGAAATGGTTGATGTCTTTACAATGTAAATTTTTCGCTCGACCAACACCTGATTCTTTCTTATCTTAAAGGCAGCCGTCGCGCATGTTGTTCCATCCCCAGCCACATCTTTCGCCAGCCGCCCGTCCCGTCGGGCGCCGGGCTGGTCGTCTTTGCGCGCGCGGCCAAGTCACCGGTCCCATGGGGGCCTCTTTCCGAAGTTCGACCCCCGCGGCCCGCGTCGCGATGCCTCACCCTGATCCCGGCATGACGCCCCGCCACCAGACCCAGGCCGTTCCCGGCCCATCATCCCCGCCAGCCCGGCGCCACCAGCACCGGGCCCGCCGCGTCGTGCCTGCCCCCGCCGCCTTCACCCTCGCCGAGGTCACCATCGCCGTCGGCATCGCCGCTACCGTCATGATGGCCTTGCTCGCCATCCTCCCGCTCGGCCTCGACAACCTCCGCCGCTCGGCCGCACGCATGGCCGACGCCCGCATCATCCAGGCCGTCGCCGCCGACTACCAGATGCGTGACTGGAGCAAGGTCAAGCCGGCCGACGAAACGCCCATCCTGCTGGCCTTCGACGACCGCGGCACCGAGGTCAGCCACGGCAGCCGCGAGCACATCTACACCGCCCAGGTCGTGCTCGCCGACGACGCCCCCGTGCTCAGCGGCGACACCAGCGGCAACCCCTTCCTGCGGCGGCTGCGGGTCCGCATCACCGACCGCGGCGACATGGCCGACTCCTTCGCCATTCCCGCCTTCTACCGCGAGCACCACGTCATGGTGGCCAACATCGAGAAATGATCCCCGTGCGCCACCATCACCCGCATTCCGGGCCGTCCCGGCCCCGCCGCCGGCGCCGCGCCTTCACCCTCGTCGAGGTCATGGTGTCGGTCACCATCCTCGCCCTGCTGATGGTGCTCATCACCAGCAGCATCGGCCGCGTCCAGTCCATCTGGGTCGACACCCGCGCCCGTGCCGAGCAGTTCCAGGAGGCTCGCGCCGCGTTCGAAACCATGGCCCGCCGCCTCGGCCAGGCCACGCTCGACTCCTACTGGGCCTACCAAATCACCAACGGCCGGCCGACCCTCTACATCCGCGATTCAGACCTGCACTTCGTCGCCGGCCCCGCCGCCGACATCGTCAGCGCGGTCGACGCCGGTCCCGGCCAGGCGGTGTTCTTCCAATCCACCTTCGGCTTCGCCGGCAGCAAGACCGGCGGCGCCGCCAACCAGCCCACCGACCGCCTCGACGACCTGCTCAACGCCTGGGGTTATTACGTGACCTACAACAGCGACCTCGACGACCGCCCCGACTTCCTGCGCCAGGACCTCGGCCGGCATCCCGAGCGGCGGCGCTTCCGTCTGATGGAATTCCGTCAGCCGTCCGAGGACTTTCGCCTGTTCTCAAGCCAGCTGAACCTGCGCCACGCCAGCACGCCCGGCCAGGCCCACGCCTGGTTCAATGGGCCGTTCCCCGGCGGCCACAGCCATGCCGACCACACCACGCCGCTGGCCGACAACATCCTCGCCGTGTTCGTCACCCCGCGCGCACCCGACAACCTGATCGGCAACAACATCGCCTGGGACCCCGCCCCCGACTACCGCTACGACACCCGCGCCCACCAGTGGCAGGGCCTCAACAGCCAGACCGCCAAATCCCGCCACCAGCTGCCGCCCGTGCTCGACCTCACCCTCATCGCCGTCCAGGAACGCTCATGGGAACGGTTTGAGGACGCCAGGGGCGAAACCGGCGCGCGCTCGTTCGTCGACAACCTTTTCAACGGCCGTTTCGCCAACGCCGACGACTTTCAGGATGATCTCGACGAGGTCGAACAGCAACTGCTCGACTCCGGGCTGCAGCACCGCGTCTTCACCACCGCCGTGCCGCTGCGCGCCTCCAAGTGGATCACCGAACAGGAGGGCGCCCAATGATGCCGCCACCACCTCAACCTCACATGACCGCAAAACGGGCGGTCGGCGTTGCCCCGGACCCCGCCCGCCGTCGCCCCGGCATCAACCGTGCCGCCGGACCCTCTCGCCGCCGGGGCTTTTCCCTGGTCGAACTGCTGGTTGTCATCGCCATCGTCGCCCTCATCTTCTCCCTCGTCGCCACCGGCATCACCTCCTCCCTGCAAACTCAGGCCGTCACCGCCGCCGCCGAACGCCTGCGCGCCGAGATCAACCACGCCGCCCTGCTGGCCCAGACCGACAACCGCGCGGTCGAGTTCCGTTTTTACCGCTACAGCGACCCCGCGCTGCCGGACGACAGCCCCACCTTCCGCGGCTACCAGTTGGTGGTCCTCGACCGCGTCGAGACCCAGGGCCAGACCGTCGTCCCCCATTACGCCCCCCTCACCAGCCAGCACCGCCTCGAGGGCGGCGTGGTGCTGCTCGAGGATCCGCAGTTCTCCACCATCCTGCGCCCGCCCTACACCACGCGCGCCGCCGGCGACCCCGACTTCGGCGTGGAGTCCTACGAATACGTCAGCTTCCAGCTGCGCCCGGACGGTTCCACCACCCTGCCCAAGGACGAACCCGCGTGCCTGACATTGATTCAGGAACGGGCGCGCGTTGCCGGGCTCGCCGACGGCACCCTGCCGGACGATTACCGCAGCCTTACCGTCAACCCGTTCAACGGCCGCGTTCGCATCTACTAACGGCCGCCGCTGCCCCGGTTCCCCGCTCTGGTTCAAGCCAATCCACCACTCATGCAGTCACCCGGTTTCCATCACCCCGCCAAGCCGTCCCGCCGGCGCGGCGTCGCCCTCTTGCTCGTCATCAGCACGGTCGCCATCATGTGCCTGCTGGTGATTGCCTTCCTCTCCCTGGTGCGCTCGGAGGAGCAATCGTCCGAGGCCTTCGCCCAGGGCGTCGAGGTCCGCAACCTCTCCGACATCCCCCTCAACCTCGTCATCGGCCAGCTGCGCAAGGCCACCGAGAACAACGGCGCCCGCCGCACCTGGGCCTCGCAGCCGGGCATGATCCGCGTCTTCGGCACCACCAACGACGGCGGCCAGCACGCCTTCCGCGCCCTCGCCGAATCCGCTTACAAACTATACTCCAGCGACCAAATGGTCTGGACTCCCCAGTCGGGTGCCGACCTCGCCTCCATGCTCGCCGCCGAACAGGTCGCCATCAGCGACTGGGACCAGCGCCCCGGCATGTTCGTCGACCTCAACCAGCCGGTGCCGGTGCTGCTCGACGGCGAAACCGCCGAACTGGAGTTTCCCATCTTCGATCCCCGCGCCACCTTCAGCGGTGCCGACGAGGCCATCGAAGGCCTGGCCGTCGACCCCGCCGCCGTCGCCGGCACCCGCCTGCCGGCCTCCTCCTCCGATCCCTCGGCGCGCGCCCCCATGCCGGTGCGCTGGCTCTACGTGCTGCGCGACGGCACCACCGTCACCCCGTCCTCCGCCGACGACGAACGCGCCATCTTCACCGGCCCCGATGCCCCCACCCGCGACAACCCCATCGTCGGCCGCGTCGCCTTCTGGACCGACGACGAAACCTGCAAGGTCAACATCAACACCGCCTCCGAGGGCACCGGCTGGGAAGTGCCGCGGGCCAACAACGACACCGACCACCTCTACGCCAACCGCATCCCCGCCCAGAACGAGTTCTCGCGTTACCCGGGCCATCCCGCCACCACTTCGCTCAGCCCCGTGTTCCAGCGCTTCGGCCCGCAGTTTGTCATCAACAGCAGCCTGTCCGACGACGAGCGTCGCCAGCGGGTCGAGCGCTTCCACCGGCTCGCCCCGCGGCTCGATTGGGGCGGCACCATGGGCGGCACCCGCAACGCCCCGGCCGCCATCCCCATCATGCTGCGCGACGAGCGCCTCTACAGCAGCGTCGACGAGATGTTCTTTGACGCCAATCGCGTCAACAACGACGCCGGCCTCACTCGCGAGCACCTGAACATGAGCCGCTTCGTGCTGACCGCCCACAGCCGCGCGCCCGAACTCAACCTGTTCAACAAACCCCGCGTCATGCTCTGGCCGGTCTCACGCAACACCAACGACCGCAACGAGCAGGATCGCCTGCTGGCGTTCCTCGGCACCGGTGGCGGCCGCCCGTGGTTGTTCGACCGCCACAGCAACTACAAGAACCACAATGAAGTCGGTTCTTCCCAGCACCCGTGGCAGGACCTGCGCGCCAGCGACGGCAGCCGCAACTGGGCCATGTATGACGCCTACATGCGCTTCCTCACCGGCAACCAGGTCGCCGGCCACCGCTACCAGATCCCCGGGTTCGGCGGCACCTTCGTGGAAAAATACGGCGCCGCCCGCCGCGACCAGATCCTGACCCAGAAATTCGACCTCATGCGCTGGGGCATCAACCAATACAGCACCGGCCTGACCCCGCAATACGCCTACCTGCCGGCCCGCGGCGGCATCGCCGGCACCAGCAACTCCGGCCTGCTCGGTGAAACCTCGGCCGTGCCGTTGCAGCCGGGGACCAGCAACTCGCGCGGCTTCGGCCGCTGGCCCACCATCACCGAGATGACCATCGTGTTCGTCGCCACCAGACAGGACACCCCGCCCGTTGGCGGCCAGCCCGCCCACCACCCCACCCACCTCCAGGCCTACCTCATCCTCGAGCCGTTCTCACCCACCGCCGGCCCACCGTCATGGACCGGCAACGTGCGCTACCGCATCGAGCACCTGCAGAACTTCCAGGTCCACTTCAACCGTCCCAACGGCGCCAGCAGCCCCCAGCAGTCGCTCGGCTTTCCCCCGGTCGCCAACGCCACCAACCGCGCCAACTACGCCGAAGGCTACGGCACCGGTGGCCACTCGACCCCCTACACCGGCATGTTCTCCATGTTCCGCCAACCCGACCGTGGCTTCCACGACGGTCCCGACAACGCCCGCGGCACCCCGAAGACCATCGACGGCTACAACGAGAAC
>SKLO01000080.1 GCA_007123195.1 Verrucomicrobiales bacterium
AAGGTGGGCGCGCCGACCGGCATGATCATGAACTCCTGGAAGTCAATCGGAGCGTCGGAGTGCGCGCCGCCGTTGATGATGTTCATCATCGGCACCGGCAGAACCTTGGCATTGGGACCGCCGAGGTACTTGTAAAGCGGCTGGTCGAGCTGGGTGGCGGCGGCCTTGGCGACCGCGAGCGACACGCCGAGGATGGCGTTGGCCCCGAGCTGGCCCTTGTTGTTGGTGCCGTCCAACTCGCGCATGACGGCGTCGATGGCGATTTGCTCGGTGGCGTCGTAGCCCACCAGTGCCTCTGCGATGCGTTCATTGACGTTGTCGACCGCCTTGGTGACGCCCTTGCCGAGGTAGCGGGAGCTGTCGCCGTCGCGCAGTTCGACCGCCTCGTGTTCGCCGGTGCTGGCACCGCTGGGTACGGCGGCCCGGCCGACCGCGCCGCCTTCGAGCTGGACCTCGACCTCGACGGTCGGGTTGCCGCGGGAATCAATGACCTGGCGGCCGTGAATCTGAATGATGGTAAGTTCTTCCATGGATAATTGGATCGGTTGCGGTGGGGGATGTCTCGGGTCCCGCTACACTGCCGGGACGGGTTTGACAAGTCCCGACCTCGTCATTCAACGGTGTCCAATGCCAGGAGTCCCATGGGTGGAGGACTCGGGGCGGGAGGTGTCGCCGGGTTTGGCGTTGGTGGGTTGGCGGCGGGCAGCCGCTCGTGACCGGCGGCGGCGATCGGATGCCCGCCCGCCATCAGCTCGCCGACCCGCCTCCGATTCTGGACACCGCCGGGACCACTGCACGGCGCGGGACCTTGCGCGCTCAGGCACTGGCCAGGCCCCGCACCAGTCGCGCGGTCTGGGCTGCCAGATCGTTGAGCCGCTCCCGGCTGTCCGCGTCGAGGTCGGTGCCTGCGGTAAAGCTGTCCTGGGTCAGGTAGACATGGCGCGGCACCAGATGGCAATGGTGGTCCACCAGCAGGCTGTTGGCCAGCGACAGCCAGGCCATGAACGACGACTTGCCGCCGGCGTTGGCCACGCAGGCGAAGATCTTGCCGGGCCAGGCGCTGTTGGTCAGTTCCACGAATTGCTTGGCGGCGCTGTTCAACTGGTAGTTGTAGACCGGCGAGCAGAACCACACCGCGGCGGCATCAGCCACCCGCTTGGTGGCGGCGATCACCGCCGGTTCCGAGTAGCAGGACACCCCGTCGCAGCCCGGCAACGGCTCGGTGGCGAGGTCGAACAGGTCCGGCTCAAAGCCCAGCCGGGTCGCCGCCCCGGCGGCCTGGCGCGCCACCGCCAGGGTGCGGCTTTCCGGCTTCAGGTTGGTACTCACGATCAGCAGCTTCACCCGGCCACCGGAGCCCGTCTTGCCCGTTCAGGCAAGCGAACTTCCGGCTGCCAATCGCGCCCGCCGGGCGTAAGTTGATGCCCGTGGCCAAGCTCACCACCACCTTTCGCGTCCTGACCTACCTCCGCCGCTACCCCGGCCTGGCGGCGGCCCAGTTGACCTGCGCCATCGGCGCCACCCTGATGGTGGTGGTGTTCCCTGAGATCACCCGGGAGGTCATTGATGTGGTGATTCCCAACGGCCAGGTCGAGCGGCTGCTGCCGCTGATCCTGATCGCGCTGGTGACCTTCATCGCCTCCGACGTGCTCGACTCGCTGCGCATCCGCATCAACAACATCTTCGAGCAGAAGGTCGTGTTCGATCTCCGCAGCGACCTCTACTCCAAGGTCCAGCGGCTGCCGTTGCGCTGGTTCGACAACCGCCCCACCGGCGACCTGATGACCCGGGTTTCGGAGGACGTGCAGGCGATGGAACGGGTGTTGATCGATGGCGTCGAGCAGGGTCTGGTGGCGGTCCTGCAGCTGCTGATCGTGGCCTTGTTCCTGTTCATGACCGACGTTCACCTGACGCTGGTCGCCATGATCCCGGTGCCGTTCCTGATCCTCGGGGCGCTGGCCTACACCCTGACCGCGCGCGACCGCTACCGCGCCACCCGCCGCGCCGCCAGCGCCATGAACTCGCTGTTGCACGACAACATCGGGGGAGTGCGCCAGATCAAGGCCTACGCCCTCGAGGAGCGCGAGCACGGCCGGTTCAACCAGGCCTCCGACAAGCTGCGCCAGGCCACCCTGCGGGTGATGCGCATCTGGTCGCTCTACAAGCCGGGCATGAACCTGCTCAACCGCGTCGGCTTCGTGCTGGTGCTCGGCTTCGGCGCCCATGCCGCACTCGATGGCCGCCTGCAGTATGGCGAGCTGGCCAAGATGCTGCTGCTGCTGACCTTCTTCTACGAGCCGATCGGCCGGCTGCACCAGATCAACCAGATCGTGGTCTCGGGTCGAGCCGCCGGCGAACGCGTGTTCGAGATCCTCGACACTGAGGAGGAAAGCCACCTCGGCCACGGCGCGCCGCTGGCGGAGCCGGTGCGCGGCCACATCCGTTTTGACAACGTCAGTTTCTCCTACCGCGGCAGCGCGCCAACCCTGCGCCACGTGACCCTGGAGGCGCAGCCGGGCCAGACCATCGCCCTGGTGGGCGCCACCGGGGCCGGCAAAACCACCATCATCCAGCTGCTGACGCGCTTCTACGAATACGACGACGGATTGATCACCATCGACGGCCAGCCGGTGCACGAGCTGGACAAGGCCTCGCTGCGCCGCCACATCGGCTACGTCACCCAGGAAAGCTTCCTGTTCAACGGCACCGTGCGCGACAACCTCGCGATCGCCCGCCCGCACGACCGCGACCCGATCGGCGAGGCCGAAATGCTCGACGCCCTCGAGGCCGCCAATGCGCTGGATTTCGTCGAACGCATGCCCGAGGGGCTCGACACCGCCGTCGGCGAACGCGGAGTCAAGCTCAGCGTGGGCGAGAAACAGCGCTTGAGCATCGCCCGCGCGCTGCTCAAGAACCCGCCCATCCTGCTGCTGGACGAGGCCACCGCCAGCGTCGACACCACCACCGAGCGGCTGATCCAGCAGGCGCTCGACCGCCTGACCAGGCAGCGGACCAGCATCGTCATCGCCCACCGCCTGAGCACCGTGCGCCATGCCGACCGGATCTACGTGCTCGACCACGGCCGCATCATCGAGCAGGGCACCCATGACGAGCTGGTGGCGCTGGACGGCCGCTACGCCTCCCTCTGCCGCAGCTCGCTGCTGATCGAGCGCGATGGAGCCACGGCCGGAGCCACGGCCGGGGCGGCGTTGCCGGCCGGTGACCGCTGAGGCCGGCTTCCGTTCCGGCACCCCCCTCGTTCCGCGCCTTGCATCGGCCGCGGCCACCGCCATGTTGGCGCCATGTTTGTGGATCACATCAAGGTGTATGCCCGGGCCGGCAACGGCGGCAACGGCGTCGCGACCTTCCGCCGCGAGGCGTTCGTGCCGCGCGGCGGCCCCGACGGCGGCGACGGCGGGCGCGGGGGGGATGTGGTGCTGGTGGCGGACCACAACACCGACAGCCTGCGCTCGTTCTTCTACCAGCCGAACATGCTGGCCGAGCACGGCGCCCACGGCGGCAAACAGAAGCGCACCGGCCGCTCCGGCAAGTCGGTGGTCCACAAGGTGCCGGTCGGCACCCTGGTGTTCAGCTGCCGGACCCAGCAGCCGGGCAAGGCGCTGGAGGAGGAGAAGGACGAGATGATCGCCGACCTCATCGAGCCCGGCCAGCAGTTCGTGCTTGCCCAGGGCGGCGTCGGCGGCAAGGGCAACGTCCACTTCAAGTCCTCGACCAACCAGGTGCCGATGGAGTTCACCGAGGGCGAGCCGGGCGACGAGGGCTACTTCTTCCTGGAGCTGCGCCGCATTGCCGACGTCGGCCTGGTCGGCTTCCCCAACGCCGGCAAGTCGACCCTGACCGGTGTCCTTTCCGGCGCCAAACCCAAGGTCGGCAACTACCCCTTCACCACCCTCCAGCCCTCGGTCGGGGTGATGGAGTTCGACCGCTTCCGCCGCGCCACCGTGGCCGACATCCCCGGCCTGATCGAGGGCGCCCACGACAACGTCGGCCTCGGTCACGAGTTCCTGCGCCACATCATGCGCTGCAGCCTGCTGGCGTTCGTGGTCGATGCCGCCGGCAGCGAAATGCGGGATCCGGTGCAGGACCTCGAGGTGCTGCGCAAGGAGGTCAAGCTGCACGACGAGCACCTGGCGAAACGCCCCTGGCTGATCGTGGCCAACAAGATCGACCTGCCCGAGGCGCAGGAAAACCTCGCGCGCCTGATCGAGCGGTTTCCAAAAATCGAGGTGTTCCCGGTCTCGGCCGAACTGGAGGAGGGGATCGAGCCGTTGAAAAAACGCCTCGACGAA
>SKLO01000046.1 GCA_007123195.1 Verrucomicrobiales bacterium
CCTGCAACAGGGCGGCGGCGTAGGCCAGCCACACCGCCGTGCCGGGCGCGGTCTCGCCGCGATCGTCGGCGGCGAGACGTTTCAAGGCGGCGCCCGGGGTCAGGACCGGGCCGGTGAGGACGCCCTGCGGGAGGCCGTCGTCGCGGCGCGCGATGTGCGCCAAGGCCTGTCGCAATCGACGCCCTGCGCCCTGGGTGGGCACCAGGATCAGGGTTGATCGAAGGTCCAGCGGTCCGCTGCCCGACCACCCGGCGGCCAGCCAGCGCGCGGCTTGCAGGGGCAGCGGTTCGGCCGCCGACAGGAAATGCAGCGCCGCCGGGCCCGGAGCAAGAGTGCCGGCGATGGCGCCATCGGATGCGGATTCGGGCACTGAGGGCATTGGCATCTCCAGACGACCGTCAGGGCTGCTCCACCTTGGGCGGGATCTCCACCCAGCGACCTTGGGTGAACTCGCGGGCGGTGAACAACCAGATGACCACCTTCTTGCCCTCCCAAAGGTCGGGCTCTTGAACCGAGCGGCGGGCGACGCTGCCGCGGGCGGCATCGATGCCGGACCCGCGATTGGCGCTGACATCCACCGGGAACCCGAGCGCGGCCTGCAGGTGGTCGACAAAACCGGCGCCGGTGGCATGCATGTCGCCGCCGGTGGAGAACACCATCGCGTGGCTGTCGCCGATCACCATCACCGGGCTGGCAGGGTCGTGGGCCACCGGTTCGTTCGGTTGATCGCGGTCGGTGACCTGGTGGATCGGCAGTCGCTCCAGCATGTCCGGCGTTTTTTCCCCGTCCTCAAGCAGGTCGCCGTGAAACGCCAGCACCGCCTCCGGTTGCACGACAAAGCGCCCGGCATCGGCCAGAGCGGCCGCCCATGGTTCATCGCTGATCATGGCCGCCACCGTGCGCGCGGCGATGGCACCGGTGGAGGGCGACCAATGGGTGTCGGTCTTGCAGTAGATCTGGTTGGGCGAATCGATCCGCTCGACCTGCAGCCCCGGCAACAGGTCGACCAACTCGACGCCGTTGGCCCGCAGCAGGTCGTAGAACTCGTCGACCGGATGCGGTTGCTCGACCTCCTCGGGCAGTTGATCGGGGAACACCGATGCCTTGGGCGGCACCGGCACCACGATCAGGCGCACGCCGAGGGCGTCGAGCGCGTCGTGGTAGGCGCTGATGGCGATGATTGGATTGGTGCCGTGGCGGTTTCCTTGTTCCCAGGGGCGCTCCCAGAACCGGCCGCGGCCGATGTGGTCGAGTTCGGACGCCAGGAACCGCCAGGGCAAGTCGTCGTTGACGTCGGGACTCCACTCGCCGACGATCACCTCGGTGTCGGGTTGGGGGGTGACCGGTGCGTCCACAGGGGCGCCGGTGCCGGGGGCGTCGGGATCGGCCGGGGATTCAGCGTCGCCGCAGGCGGCAAGGGACATGGTGATGGCGGCCACCACGCCCGGGGCGGCGCCACGGCGGAGGGATGAACGGATCAGGGCGGCGAACTTCATGATGATCAGGCTGGATGGTGCCACGGATTTCGCACGGCCACCAGTGCCGGTTTGTATGGAGGGCGGACACTTTTGTCCGCCTGCCAGTGAAGCAGCGCATGAGCGGGTCATTGGCCAGCGCGCAAGCCGCTGCGGCGGCATGATCCGTTCGTTTGCTTCAGGTGCCGGCGGTCGGGGGCACCAGGCGCTGCTGCACGTAACGGCGGCAGATTTCGTAGTAGGCCAGCATGGATTCGACGTCGATCCACTCGTTGCGGCCGTGCAGGTTGCCCACGTAGGGGCGCGACAGCAGCACGGGGATGCCTTGTTCACAAAAGAACCGGGCGTCGCTGCCGGCCGAGGCGCGCACCAGCCGAGTCTCCCGGCCGGTGACCTCGCGGGTGATGTCGAGGAACGCCGGGTCGGGCTCCAGCAGCGTCGGTTCCACCTGCATGATCGGGTCGATCAGCAATTCGGGGCCCAGCGCCTGGGTCACCGTGGCCAGCATGGCGGCGGCGGATTGGGGTGGCGGAAAGCGGATGTCCACCAGTGCCGAGGCCACATCGGGGATGCGGTTGATGCTCTGGTTGGGCGTTTCGACCTTGGTCAGGGAACAGGTCGGGAACCAGTGGGTGGCAATGT
This sequence comes from Verrucomicrobiales bacterium, assembly GCA_007123195.1. GTDB lineage: Bacteria > Verrucomicrobiota > Verrucomicrobiia > Verrucomicrobiales > SKLO01 > SKLO01. The sequence goes on from SKLO01000046.1 coordinate 2,118, forward strand.
CGTCGGGATCGATATGTTCTGGCGCGAGGCGGTCGAACGTTTGCCGCAGGCGGTCGAGCCCGGACAACAGGCGGTCGAGCGGGTTGCGCCCCAGCCAGGGTCGGGCGGCGTGGGCCGAGTGGCCGCCGGCGTGAATGCGCAGGTGCAGGATGCCCTTTTCCTGCACGGTGATGTCGGTCAGTGATCCGCCGTCCGGGATCACCGCCACATCGCAGCGCAACCCGACGTCCTGCAGCATGTAGCGCACGCCCGATTCGCCCCCGCGTTCTTCGTCCGAAGTGATCAACAGCCCGATGGGCAGGCCCGGGTGCTCGCGCAGCAGGCGGGTGAACAATTGCAGCAGGATCGCCAGCTGGCCCTTCATGTCGCCGGCGCCGGGGCCGGTGATGCGGCCGTGCTCAAGCGACGACAGGTAGCGGTCGCGCCCGGGATGATCGACCACGTCGAGGTGGCCGCAGAACAGCACCGAGGCCCGGTCAACGCCATCCGGCAGGGCCACCAGCGACTCGTAGCCGTTGTCCATGTGCATGCTGATGTCGACCCCGGGGCAGCCCTCCAGGTGGTTGCGGATGAACTGGAAGCAGCGGGCGCGCTCCTGCGGCTTGGAGTCGGTGCTCTCGATCAGCACCAGGTCGCGGGTCAGCTGGACCAGCCGGTCGCGGAGGCGGTCGGTGTCGTCTCGGGTCAGGTCGGGTCTCGTCTCCAAAGCTCGTGTCATGTCAGGATGAATCGGCAACAGCTTAGTCGCGCTCGGCCAGGCAGTCGAGGCCGGCGGTGGCGCGCTCGATCAGGCGGCGGCACTCATCCGGCTGGTCGCCGAGGCAGAGGAACTGGCCCTTGTGGACCAGGCCCTCGGTGCCGAAGTTGAAATTCACCGGCAGCACCCCGCTGCGACGGTCGGGCGAAAACAAGTCGCCGTCGCGTTGCAGGCGCTCGAGCAGCCCGGCCCCGGACAGCGGCCGGCGCAGGCGCAGGTTGCGCAGCAGCCAGGCGCCTTGGGGGCGGAACCGGCGGGCCAGCACCGAGGGGTAGGTGGCGCCGGTCACGCGGGCGTTGAGTTCGCAGATCTGGACCTCGGTGGTGCCGTCGTCGTGCTCGACCAGCAGGAAATCGGCGCTGGCGGTGCCGCGGTATCCCTGCCGGTAGAGCCAGCGCGCGGCCCATTCGCCCCGCGCCAGCAGTTGTCGGCGCAGCTCGTCGCCGCCGGCTTCCGCCAGGTAGGGCGGCGGCGACTCATTGCCCTCATGCACGCTGTGGTCGCTGAGGATCTGCTCGGTGATGTCATACAACTCGGCCTGCTCGTCACCGACGAAAATCTGCACGCTCGGGCTCCGCAGCCCGCGCACGCCGTGCACCCCCGGCTCCAGCCAGCCCTGCACCAGGCAGGCGCCCTCGTAAAAGAAGTGCGGGTCAATGCGGGCCGCCAGTTCCCCTGCCTCGTGCTCCGCCAGGGGCGGCAGCTTGTTCAAGCCGATGCCCGAGGCGCCGACGGCGGCCTTGACCACCGCTCGACGGAACCCGCGGTTCTTCAGGTCGTCGAGCGCGCGGGCGATCTGCCCGAGGTCGGCGGCCTGGTAGGTCGGCGGGATCGGCAAACCGTCCGCCTCCATGTCCTCGTGCAGCATGCGCTTGTTGTTGCCCCGGCGGCTGCCGGCCGGGGATGACACGGTCTGCTTGCCCAGCTGGCCCGCCAGATCCGCCAGCGTGTCGTCGGTGACGTAGCCGTCGATCCACCTGGCCGGGTGTGCCTGCAGCCGCAGGAACAGCGGGTGCCGCTGGATGGAGTCGTGGTGCAGCGTGAGGTATTCATGATGCGGCAGCACCTCCACCTGCGGCAGGCCAAGGCCGAGCCGGTCGGAGAAAAACCGGCCGAGCGCCGGATCGGGCGCGCGTTCGAGCACCAGCAAATTGTCGCCCCCGCGGAACAACAGGTCCATGATCGGCAGCAGCCGGCCACCGTAGGAATCCACCTCACCGACCTCGCGCGCCAGCGCCTCGGTGCCGGCCTCGTTGCCGAAAAACAAGCCCAGCAGGTTGGCGACAAAGATCGCCTGCCGGTCCCAGAAGGCGGGCAGCTTTCCGGGAGCGGCAATGACAGGGAAGGACGCGTTCGACATCGGCCCGCATTGTGGCGGCGGACGGGGCCTGAATCAACCACGCGCGAGCGGCATCGGCGCGGATCCCACCGGCCG
>SKLO01000578.1 GCA_007123195.1 Verrucomicrobiales bacterium
GCGCTTTTCATGGTCATCGCATCGGCTTGCCATGCGCCAAGCGGCGGGACGCCGCTTCTACTCTAGCTGCCGACCACGCACCCGTCCCCGCGCACTCCATCATTCAACATTCAAAATTCCCTCCCAGCGCTGCCGAACCACCGACCACCCCCGCCGATCGCTTGCGCGACGGAGGGGGCGTCGATGGCCTGACGGGCCGGCTTATTTCAAGCCGTCGAGGTAGGCGAGCAGGTCGGCGATTTCCTGCGGGGTGAGCAGGGCCAGCAGGCCGGGCGGCATCAGCGAGGCCTCGAGGTCGGTGACCTCTTCGATCTGGTCGCTGGGAATGGTCTGGTCGATGCCGCCGGGCATGCGCAGCACGAGTTGGTCGTCGGTTTCGGAGGCGACGAAGCCGGTGAACAGGCCGCCGTCGCCGGTCTTGACCACCTTGCCCTGATACCCGTGGGAGATGCCGGCGTTGGGGTAGAGCATGGCTTCCAGCATGGCTTCGCGCGGCAGTTTGGCGCCGATCTGGCTGAGGTCGGGGCCGAAGTTGATGCCCTCGTCCCGGACCACGTGGCAGCTGGCGCAGGTGGCTTTTTCAAACGCGGCGCGGCCGTCGCCGGGGCGGCCCTCGATGGCCAGCAGGTCGGCCACCGGCGGCAGGTCCTCCATGCCGGGCGCCTCGATCTTGATCACTTCGGCGGCGGCGTTGCGGATTTCCTCGTGCTGACTGCGGCCGAGGAGACCGGCGACGGTGACCGAGAGCCCCTCGGGCAGGCGCTCCTCGCGTGCCAGGGTCAGCAGGCGCTCCTCGCCGGGGCGGTTGAGCCCGAGGGCGGCGACCGCCTCGCGGCGGTGATCGCCATCGAGGTCGTCGTCGAGCATGAGTTCGGCCAGCAGGGCGGTGGCGCGCTCGTCGCTGGTGCGGCCGAGCAGGCCGATGAGGTTGGAGCGCTGTTCGTCGTCGTCGAGGGCGGACTGGAGCCGGTCGCGGTTGTCGAGCAGGTGGCGCACGGCATTGACCGCCTCCTGATGGCCGGGCTGCTCCAGGGCGAACGCGAGCAACGACGGCTCAAGGTCGTCGATCTGATGCCGCGAGGCGAGGCGCACGAGGTCGGGGGTGCCGGCCGCGGTGGCGGCCAGTTCCGGCAGGCGCGCGGCGGCGGGGCTGTCGGCCAGCGCTGCGGAGTCGGCCAACAGCGCCGCCTGCAGCGCGACCTGCGGTTCGGCCTCGGCGGTCACCTTGAGGTAGGCCTCGGCGACGGCGTCGTTCTGCGGCTGGAAATGCAGCGCGCGCAGCAGCCGCAGGCCGTGATCCGGGTGTTCGATGGCGGCCTCGGCGAGCAGCGGTGCGGTGGCGTCGGCGCGGCTGCGCCAGAGCAGGTCGAGCTGCGCCTCGGGTGAGGGTTTGTTGTCGTCGTCGAGTTCGCTGAGCACTTTCCAGCGGGAGTTCCAGTGGAGGTCGGCGCCGATGCCGAGTGCCTCGAGATACCAGCGGTCCTGGCCGTCGTGCTGGGCGGCCAGCGCGGTCCAGATGCGGTCGGCGTGGCTGCTGCCGCTGAAGCGCAGGGCGATGGCGCCCTCGCGGCGCACGCGGGGGTCGGGATCCTCAAGCACCTGCTCGACCCGTGACATGACTTCGAAGTCGTGCTGGCGCGCCATGCGCAGGCCGGTGATGCGGAGGTCGGGGTGGTCGCTTTGCAGTGCCTGATCGACCCAGTGCGAGCCGCGGCCCTCGATGTGGCCGAGCAGCCACAGGGCGCGGGCGCGGTAGCGCGGGTCCTCGTCTTCGTTGGTGAAGATGTCCGCCAGCGGCTGCTCGGCGTCGGCGCCGTGGCCGTGGATGGCGGTCCAAGCCAGGTGGCGGACCGCGTTGTTCGGGTTGCGCAGCGCCTGCAGCGCGCCTTCGAGGGTGTCGAAATCGAATTCGGGCGCGTGGTAGGTGTGGCCCTCCGGCGCGAGGATGAAGATCCGGCCGCGCTCGGCGTCGCCCTTGTTGTGGCCGCCGACGCCGGGATCATACCAGTCGGCGAGCACCACGCTGCCGTCGGGCGCGGTGCGCACGCCGGTGGGGCGGAACCAGCGGTCGCGCGCGCCGGTGACGACCGGTTCGATGGAGCCGGTGTAGCCGGCGCCGTCGGGTTCGACCGGGTGCAGGCGGACGACGTTGTGGCCGGGCTCGGCGTGGATGATCTGGTTATGGTAGGGTTCCGGCAGCAGGTCGCCCTCGTAGACCAGAATGCCGGTGGGCGAGCCCGATCCGGTGTCGACGACATTGGGCACCACGCCGGGGTCGTTCTGGTGCCAGTGGCGCTGGAACACCTCTTGTTCCAGGTTGACGCGCTCGGTGCGCCAGCCGGCGCCGGTGATCTCGTCGGTGTAGCCGTAGTTGCCGAACTCCATGACGAAGTTGATGCGCACGGAGGCGTTGCCGTCGTCGTCGTTGTCGCTTTGCCAGAGGGAGCCGAACGAGTCGACCGCGACCTCCCAGTTGTTGCGGAAATTCCAGGCCAGGCTTTCGACCCGGCTGCCGTCGACGTCGCTGCGGAACACCATGCCCTTGCGGTAGGGATTGCCGTCGGTCTGGATCAGGTTGCCGGCGAGGTCGGTGATGGTCTCGCCGTCGGCGTCGCCGAGGCGGCGGGCGTGGTCGCCGAAGTTGAAGTAGAGCCGGCCGTCGGGGCCGAACATGGCGGTGTGGATGCCGTGGTCGTGCTGGACCGAGCCGGTGTTGGAGAACAGCACCTCCTTGCGGTCGGCCTTGTCGTCGCCGGTGTCGTCGATGAGCACGATGATCTTGTCCATTGCCGACACCAGCACGCGGTTGCCGAGCACGCACACGCCGTGCGGGCTGTCGATGTCGGTGCCCTGGTAGAAGACGGTTTTCTTGTCGGCGACGCCGTCGCCGGTAGTGTCTTCGAGGATCAGGATGCGATCGCCCTCGGGGCGGCTGCCGGCGTGGCGGCGGTAGTTGACGATTTCGCAGACCCAGACCCGGCCGCGGTGGTCGACGTCGATGGCGCTGGGGCTGACGAGCATGGGTTCGGAGGCAAACAGGGTGACTTCGAGTCCGTCGGCGACGTCCAGTTGCGCGACGGCGTGTTCGGGCAGACGCGAGTCGCGCAGGTTGGCGGGATCGACCGGTGGGGCGGCGCCGGTGAGGGCGCTGGGGTCGGGCCGCTGGTCGAACACGGCGAAGCGAACGCTGGCGCGGTCGCCGGCGGCCTGGGTGGTGCCGCCGTCGTCGAGCGCCGCGAGCGCGCGGAACCGGCTGACGCCCTCGGGCAGGCGGTAGTGGATGATCGAGATGGCGTGGGTGCCGATGCCGGTTTCGTAGGTCTCGCCGCGCACCTTGAGCGGCCCGCCGTCGCAATTCTGGTTGCGGCGGACCGAGCCCCAGGCGGCGCTGGCGGATTGCCATTCGAGGTCGAGCAGGGAGGTTTCGGTGTCGTCGGCATCGACCAGCACGGGATTGAGCCAATTGGCCCAGTCGCAGGCGAAGCCGTCGCCGGCGTCATCGACGACGAGAAACAGGTCGCGGCTGTCGGCCGGCCATTCGAGGTCGATGGCAACCGCGTGACCCTCGGTTTGCACCGTGACCGGCGGGGTGATGAGCAGGGGCTCGGGTCGTTCGGCCCGGGCCGGCAAGGGCGCGGACGCGAGGGCGGTGGCAAGGATCACCCCGGCAAGCGGGGCCATGAATCCGGGTCGTGGCCGGGCGGACGGGGTCGGGGCGACTGGGGGCGTGGGCATGAGCAGGTGAGCGGAACAGGGGTTGAGCGCAGGGCGGCGGGTTGTGCGGGGGTGCGGGCCGGCTGGCTTTGCTTATACGCCACCGGAGGCGGCGGTTTGTCAAACGGGAACGAGAGCCGGAGAGGCAGAGGGTGGAAATGGCGGCGGATCGGTGAAACACCGGCCTGGCGGCCGGAAAATGCACGGGGCGGAAAGAAGCGCTGATGGCCGGCGTATGTTTGCTCGAATGACCTGATCGGATGACGTTGGGCAAGGCGCGGTTTCCCCTTGTGCTGAGGGGCTTGGATCGTGTAGCTTGGGTTTCCTGTGGCCGGTAACGGCACGGGCGCGCCCCCCTTGACCTGGCTTGATTCGATTGACGGTTGCAGGTGATCAAATTTTATGAAGCAAACGTATTGGCTGGCACTGGTTGGAGTGATCGCGGCGGCCGGCGCCGTCTGGTGGTGGAACGAACCAGGCGACGACTCCGGGCCGAAGCGCTGGCTGCCGACGCTGGCGGCGGCGCAACCGGCGGTCGAGATCGATCCGGCCGACGCGCACTTTTTTGACACCAGCATCGCGCC
>SKLO01000523.1 GCA_007123195.1 Verrucomicrobiales bacterium
CCTGCGCCCCGGCCACGCTGGCCGCCATCTCGCGCCACTGGGGTGATGAACACGACCACCTCGCCATTGTCGACGCCATCTGCCACGACGGCACGCCGTGGCACAAGGAACGCTCCTGGGCCGAGCAACAGGGCTACCACGTGGCCGAGTTCCGGGTCACCGGCGAGACGGCCCGCGCCCTGATCGACCGCGACGTGCCCTTCACCCTGACCACCTCGTGGGCCACCGGCGCCCACTTGCAGGCCTGCATCGGCTATGACGAGCGCATCGGCACGCTGCTTATCCGCGACCCGACCCACCGGCATTACGGCGAGTTCCTGCTGGACGAATTGATCAAGCAACACCCGGTCGACGGACCGCGCGGCATGCTGTTCCTGCCGGCGTCGGAATCCGCCCGGCTGGAGGGCATTGATCTGCCGGACCAGTCGGTTTACGACTTGCGCCACCGGCTTGCCCTGGCGCTCGACGAACACGACCGCGAGCAGGCCAAGGCGGTGGTCGAACAAATGCGCCGCGAGGCCGGCGGGCATGCCTTGACACGCCGCGCCGAGTCCGATCTCAACGCCTACCTCGGCCACCTGCCGCAACGGCGGGTCGCGGTCGAGGACCTGCGCCGGCGTTTTCCCGAGCATCAGGCAACGATGCTGGAACTGCTGGGCGTGCTGCAGCAAACCTCCGACCGCCCCGCCCAGGTGGCGCTGTTGCGGGAAGCGGTCGGCCGCAAGGACTGCGACCCGGCGTTCTTCAGCGAGTTCGGTGAACTGCTGTCGCAGGACGCGCGCACCCTGACAGGAGCAGAACGGTTCCTCAACAAGGCGGTGAGGTTCCGCCCGCGCGACAGCCGCAGCTACCACAACCTGGCGCGCTGCCACTGGAAGCGGCGCCGCTTTGACACCGCCGTCCAATGCTGGCGCGCGGCCGCCGGCCTGGCGATCGGTCAGGAGGAATACTCGCACAGTTACTTCGAGGCCTGCCGCGCCCGCGGACGCCGCGACGAGGCGCTCGACTTCCTGCAGGACCGCGCCCGCGACCTCGGCCAAAAGAGCGCCGGACCGTGGATCACCTGGTGGGAGGCGCTGGACCAGCTCAACCGCACCGAGGAGGCCGCCGACGTCATGCGCCAGGCGTTCGAGGCGCGCCCGGACGACGGCGACCTGCTGCTGGCGGCCTCGTCCCTGCACGCGGGCTGGGGCCGGCTCGACCGCGCCGACGAGTTGCTGGAGCAGGCGAAACCGCGCATCGAACTGCGACGCTGGCTGCGCACCGCCGCTTACCGCGCCGTGTCCAAGGGGCACCGCGACCAGTCCATCGGCTACTGGAATCAGGTGCTTGCCGACGAACCGCTGGCGGTCGATGCCCACGCCGCGCTGGCCCGTCTGCTGGCCGAGGAGCACGGCATCGACGCCGCGCTTGAACACTTGTCAGGCTGTCATCGCGATCATCCCGGCAACGGCGCGCTGACCGGCCTCTACGCCGAGTGGCTGGCCACGATCGGGCCGGAGGCATCGGTCCCGGTGCTGCGGGAACTGCTGGAGGTCAACGACGACAACCTCTGGGCCTGGCGCGAGCTGGCGCTGCAGCTGCAGCAGTCCGGCGATCACGACGCCGCCCTGCAAACCGCCCGCAAGGCGGTCGACAAGGACCCGCTCGACCCGTGCAACCACGGCGTGCTCGGCGCCGTGCTGGCCAACCACGGCGACCTGCCGGCCGCCGCCGACTGCCACCGCCAGGCGCTGTCGCTGCGGATCGACTACGTGTCGTCCGTGCACGGCCTCATCGATGCGCTCGACACTCGCGAGCAACGCCTGGACGCGCTGGCATACATCGAACGCGAGATGGAGCAGCAGGTCTCCAACGGCGACGTCGTGCCCGCCTACCGCTACCGCGCGTTCCAACTGATCGAGCCGCCGGTGCTGCTCGACCGGTTGCAGCGCGTCACCCGCCAGCGACCCGACTTGTGGCAGGCCTGGCAGGCACTCAAGGATCAGGCGCTCGAGATGGATGACCTCGCCGCCGCGCGCGAAGCCGCCGACGCCATGGTCGAACGCTTCCCGCTGCTGCCGGTGGTGTGGCTGGAGGAAGCGGAGGTGGCCCACCACGAGAATCGCAGCGATCGCCGGATCGAAGCGCTGCAGCGGGCGGTGGAATTGTCGCCCGCCTACGACCTCGGCGTGCGCCTGCTGGCCGAGGCGCTGGAGCACGAGGGACGTTACGACGAGGCCGAACAGGCCCTGCGCCGCGCGGTCCATCTGGAGCCGTTGAGCGCCCCGAACCACGGTTGCCTTGCCGACCTGTTGTGGAAAACCGGCCGCACCACCGAGGCGTTCGATGCCCTGCTGCACGGCCTGCGCCTGTGCCCCTCCTACCACTGGGGCTGGAACCAGCTGGCCCGCTGGTCGGTGGCGCTCGACCGCCGCCAGGAGGTGCTCGACCTGTTGGAGCAACATCGCGACCGCCGCCGCCACCTGATCGACTGGTGGCACACGGTGGCCAATGTGCACGAGGCCCACGACCAGCAGGAAGTCGCCCTCGAGGCCCTGCAAACCGGTCACCGGCTGCACCCTGCCGACCCCGGCCTGTGGGAACGCCTGGCGCACCTGCTGGCCTTGATGCACCGTTTCGACGAGGCCTTGCAAATCTGCCAGGGCAGCGACGACCGACCGCCTCCGATCGAGGTCCGGGCCCGCCGCGCATGGATCACCTATCAGGCCGGCGACAGCCTCGAAGCCATCCGCCAGATGCGCGCCATCACCGAGGAAACGCCCGACTACGCCTGGCCGCTGCGCAACCTCGCCGACTGGCAGGCCGAACGCTCCGACTGGGAGGGGCTCGAGAATACCTCGCGCGCCTGGGTCCGGCTTGAGCCGCGCGCGCCGATGGCCTGGGGCAGCCTGGCCGAGGCCCTGCGTGCGCTCGACCAGCGCGAGGAGGCCCGTGAAGCCATGGCCAGAGCCTGGACCCTGGACCCGTCCTACAGCTTTGGCGGCCGCTCACTGCTGTTTTACCAGATCGAGGACAAGGCCTTCGACGATGCCGCCGCCACCCTTGCCCGACTCGAACACCACGTTCCCAGCCCCTTCGTCGTGGTCGATGCCATGCGCCTGGCCATGGCCCGCGACGATCACGAGGAACTCGGTCGGCGGCTGGAGCAACTGCTCACCGATCCCGATGCCACCAACGAGGCCATGGGCTATGCCGCCGAACAGCTCGCGAACCACAAACTCGAAGGCTACTGGCGCCGCGCCCTTGACTGGCACATGAAACAGGACCGCGGCGCGGAGATGACCCCGGCCATGGCCGTGGCCTGGGTGTGGGCCCAGCCCGATCTGCGCCTGCGCGGCTGCCGGCGCCGGATCCAGCGCAGCCGCCTGTCAGACGAAGCCCGCGGCGCCGCCTGGGCGGCCCTGCTCAGGCGCGCCAGCCAGACCCATGCCCTGATCGTGGAGCGGTGCCTGTTGTGGAACCGCGCCGAGCTGCGCCGCTACCAGCAGGCATGGAGCCAGATGGGCGACGCCCTGGTCGCCCTGTCCCTCCACCGCAAGGGAAGACGCTGGATGGCTGACTGGCAGCAACGACGGGACCAGCTGACCGCCAGCGACTACATCAACATCGCCGCCCACCACGACCTCGACAAGGATCGCACCACCGCCATCGACATCCGCAGCGAAGGACTCCAGCGCCTGCAACACCAGCCCAACCGCGATCCCCTGCGCGCCGGGCTCGCCTTCGACCTCGCCCAAACCGGCCGCTTCGACGAAGCCCGCGCCGTGCACCAGCGCACCGATCCCTCGCGCCTGTCCGATTATTTCCTCGGCCTGCACCATCTCACCGAGGCGATCCTCAGCGCCGAGGCCGGCAACCCGGAGCAGGCGCGCGAAGCCATGCAGCAGGCGCACCAGCTGATGGCGCAGTGGCGCCTTGACCAGGTCGTCTCCTTGCGCCTGCAGCAGGCGGTCAAGGCCCTGGCCGCGCTGGTGCCCGAAGGCCGCCGCTCCAGCGGCCGCCTGCGACGGCTGTGGAAACTCAGGGGCCGCCAATACTGGCCGCTTCAACCCTGGCTGCTGCTGGCCGGAAGGCATCCCCTGACCACCGCGGTGATTGCGTTCCTGCTGATGCTGTTCGTGACCGTGGCCGCAGCCGTCATCTCCGAACTCTGATCCCGGGGCACCGGTCCGAGCCCACCGGCGTTGAACCTGGTAGGAACCGGGCGCGCTGAACCGCCCCCCGCCCTCGCGGGGGATCGTCAGACATCCTCCATGCGCCCGCCCAGGCTTCC
>SKLO01000274.1 GCA_007123195.1 Verrucomicrobiales bacterium
CAGCCAGTTGATGCCGTGGATCATTTCCGGCTCGCCTGAAAACCAGGTGCCGTTGGCGCCCTTGCCGCCCCACACCATCGTCACCACCGGCGACGGGTAGTCGGGGTGATGAAACCGCTGCCCGATGTCGAACCAATAGCACTCGATCGCCTGCAACTCGGAGGCGAACAGCCACAGGCCGAGGTCGCGCAGCTGATGATTGCCGGTGGCCGCGCCCCACAGCGCGATCCCGGCCCAGCAATGCATCGCCTCGCTCGAGGATTCCTGGTTGTTGCCGTCGGCAAACCGCGCATGACCGCTGGCCCAGCCATGTCCGGCATAGGGATCAAAACAGCGCAGGAAGGGAAACAGCGGATCGTCGACGAAGGGCGACACCACGTCGCGGATCAACAACTCCACCATGCCGCCGAAGCGTTCCGGCTCCGCCCATTCGGGATCCCGCCGCGCCAACTCCGCCGCCGCGCGGATCATGTAGCCGTAATGGAAATGATGGTCGTTGAGTTCGGCGTCGGAGCCGAAGCTCGAGGGATGCCCGATCAACGCCCCCCAGTCGGCGTCGTAGTGAAACACGCCGCTCTGCGGATCGGACGCGTCCAGAAACCCCTCCACCGCCGTTCGCATCCGCCTGACAAACACCTCCTCGGCCTCGGCCTCCCCGGCCTCGGCCGCCATGCCGGCCAGGGTGGCCCAGCGTCCGAGTTGCTTGCCCAGCCAGTAGGTGTCGCGCCGCGGGTCGGGCTGCTCCCCCGCCGCCTCGGCCAGCGCCCGCGCGACCCCCCCGGCGTGCTCGCTTCCGGGAGGCAGCGCCGGCAGCACCGGCAGCAGGCCCGGCAGCGGCATCACGAGATCGAAGCCGGCGGCCTCGATCACCTTCATCGGTCCGCGCACGGTCGGATACTCCCAGCCCGTCATCGCGTCCTCGTCGTCGCTGTCGAGGTGCAGCCACTGGTGCGGGTAGAGCGCCAGCAGCGTCACGCCGGCGGCGTCCTTGTCAGGGCCAAAGGGCTCGGCGTCGGTCAGGAAAACCGTTCGCACCTCTCCGGCGGCATGGTCCACGCTCCACCACACCCTGCTGCCCACCACCTTCATTGCCGCTGCCCTGGCAAACAGCTCAAACGTTTCATCGCGATCGTCCGGCAACAACGCCACGGCGATGCCGGTCGTCCGGCCGCGCTCGTCGTCCGCGGCGGCCAGGCGCCAGCGCCATGACCAGCCGCGCCCGTCGTCAAGGGCCGCGCGCTGCCATTGCCCCTCGCCCAGCGGATACAACCCGTATCGCCGGCCGTTGACCACCAGCGCGGTGCCGTGGTCGTGATCGACCACCTCGCGCGGTTCCGACACGAACTGCAGCAATACCTCGCCGCCGTCCGCCTCCGCCCACACCAGCGGGCTGCCCATGCCATAGGTCGCGGCCAGGCCCGCCCCGCCGCCGCTGAAGTCGGCCCTGACAAACCAATCGCCCAGCGGGGTGGCGTCGGCCCGCTCGAATTCGTGCGCCTCCAGGTCGTCGCCGGTCGCCAGCCCGATCACCACGTCCTCCATCCGGTCCTGCGGCATGTAGCCGAAAATCGCGACCTCGACCGCGTGGATCGACGGTCCCGGGTCGTGCACCCGCAAGCCGGTCGGCTCGGCCTTGACCGCCAGCGGATGCGGATAGTGGCTCTCCGAAAAAGGTTGCCACATCAGCGAACTCCACCAGCGATTGGTCGGCCGCGGCTGGTCGGCGGCGTTCTCGCCCATCCAGACCTCGCGCTGCGGTGGATTGAGACCGTCCGGCACCTCCAGGGTGTAACTGCCCGCACCCACTTCCACCAGCGGTTGCGCCCCGGCCGTCCCCCATCCCCATCCCATCCCGGGCGCCGCCAGCCACAGGCCCGTCAGGATCGCGGTCAGGGCCTTTTGCCGCCGCCGGCCAGCGGTCATCCAGCCGACCCAGCCGCGCCCGGGCCGAGCCGACCCTGCGCCCGGGCCGCCTGGCTCAGGCTTCGCCATCGTGGCTTCGTCTGCGGCGGAATGCGTGAAGGCACCGAGGTTCATCCGGCATCATCGCCAGATCCGGTCGCCATGCCAATGCGTTCTCCGGACCGCCCACTGACCGGCAGTGACTGATGGACGATTCTCTCGCGATCCATGGGCAGGGCAGACAGGAATGTCTACCCCACACTGCCTGCCGGCATTTCGCCTGCCACTGCCCTCCATGTGCTTTTTGCCCAGTCACTGGTGGCAACCGGTCATCACTGCGGGCTTGCAGACGGGCCGGGCGGCAGGCAGCGTTTGCCATGTTCCCCCAGTATGTCCTGAGTTCATGCGCCACCAGGCCGATTGCGTCCCTGATCGCACTGGCCATCGCCACCATCGTTCCTGTCATGTCGGCCGCTGCCGATGAACCCGTGCGCGCGGCCTTGTTGGCAACCGACCCCTCGGCAGTGGAATCGGTGCGCGAGTCCCTCGCCGATGCAGCCGGCGGCCCCGGCTTGGCCTGGGTCGATGACCCGGCGGAGGCGGACGCCCTGGTGCTGCACGCTCCACGGGGCGGGCGCTTCGACGACTCCCAGCGGGCCGCCATTGACCAGGCCTCGCAGCGCGGCGCCGGGCTGGTGCTGTTGCATCACGCCATCGCGGCCGCCGATGCCGACCTCATGCAGCCACTCGCCGGCGCCGGCTGGACCGCCGACAGCCGCAGCTTCCACAGCCGCATGAGCGTGTATTGGATCACCGACAAACACGACCTCGTGCGCGGGGTCACCCCGTTCGACATCGATGACGACACGCTTTACGACCTGCGCGCCGATTACAGCTCCGAGGCAATGTCCGTGATCGCCTCGGCCTTCACCCCCAAACTCTCCGCCACCCGCCATCCCGAAGTGCCGGAAGGCGAGGAGCCGCGGGTCAACATCTACGACATCCAGCCACAGGCCTGGGCTTGGCAAACCGACCACCATCGCGCGGTGGTCATGCTTCAGGGGGCCGACTCCACTTTGCAACACCACGCCTTCCAATCGATGATCCTGCGCGCGCTGGCCTGGACCGCCGGCCATGACGACGTCGACCTGCTGCTCGATGAGGGTGCGGTCGAAGGCTTGCGCTACCCGCTCGACGGCGCGCGCCCGGCCGGCGAAGTCGCCGCCAACCTGCAGATGCACCCCGACTTCACCGCCTCGGTCGTGGCCAGCGAGCCGCTGATCAACAAACCCATCGCCGTGCAATGGGATGCCGCCGGCCGGTTGTGGGTGGCCGAGACTCCGGAATATCCCAACGGCCTGCGCGAAAGCGTCAACGAACCGTGGATCGAGACCGGTGTGCTCGAGCACGGCCGCTATGACCGCGAACCGCGCGACCGCATCAGCATCCTCACCGATCCCGACGAGCATGGGCAGTTCACCGACAAGATCGTCTGGTTCGACGGCCTCGAGCTGGTGACCGCGTTCTGCTTCCACAAGGACGGCGTGATCGTCGCCCACCAGCCGCAGATCAGCTTCATCCGCGACACCAACGGCGACGGCACCGGCGACACGGTCGAGACCCTGTTCACCGGGTTCCACGCCGGCGACACCCACTTCATCCCCAACCACTTCATCGCCGCGCCCGACGGCTGGATCTACGCCAACATGGGCGGCCGGGCCACCCCCCGCTCGCCCGACGGCCGCGAGTTCGACCAGGTCAGCTCCGGCATTTTCCGCTTCAAACCCGACGGCTCGGCCATCGAGCAGGTCTCCAGCAAGGGCGGCAACGCCTTCGGCAACGAGGTCACCAGTTCGATGGAACTGTTTTTCGGCCAGGCCACCACCGGCAACCCGCTGCAGCACGTCGTGGTCCCCGAATGGCTGCTGCAGCTCGGTCGCCTCGACAACCGCCCCGGAGCCCACTCGGTCATCGAGCGGCGCCGCGTGGTCCGCGATTCCATGCCCGACCGCGCGCCGCTGGTGCAGATCGACGTCGTCGGCGGCTACAGCGCCGCCTGCGCCTCGCTCATCTACGAAGGCGGCGCCTGGCCGGGCGAATGGCACCGCGGCAGCTTCGTCACCGAGCCCCTGCTCAACATCGTCCACCACGAGGTGCTGCGCCCGAACGGCTCCACCTTCGATGGTGAAATGGTGCGCGACGACGCCGAATTCATCTTTTCACCCGACTACTGGTTCCGCCCGATCGCGCTCGGCACCGCGCCCGACGGCTCGATGCACGTGCTGGACTTCTACACCCAGGTGGTGGCCCACAACGACACCCGCGGCCCCCAGCACAGCCGCTCCCACGCGGCGGTGCGACCGGACCGCGA
>SKLO01000360.1 GCA_007123195.1 Verrucomicrobiales bacterium
AGGGCCTGGGAACGCACCCTGCGGCCGGCGACCGGCAGCGGGTATGCCAACGTGATGTATCCGATCGTCAACGCCGAGGCCTATCACAGCGGTGAGATCGATGATTTTGGCAAGGTGGGCGCCAGGGCGATCGACGAGCGCACATTGGAGGTGCGGCTGGTCAATCCCACCCCCTATTTCATCGACCTGTGCGCCTTCATCACGCTGGCGCCGACGCCGGTTGAGCTGGTGGAGAAGCACGGCGGGCGCTGGACCATGCCACAGCACGTGGTCGGCACCGGGGCCTACCGGCTGGTCGGCTGGAAGCTCGACGACCGTTTCCAGCTGGAGCGCAACCCGTATTACTGGGACGCGGACAACGTCCAAATCGGCACCATCGACGTCCTGTCGGTGTCCGACCCGAACACCGCGATCAACTATTTCCTCACCGGCACCGCCGACCTGATCACCGACAAGGCAATGATTCCGGCGGCGCTGGTCGATGTGCTGGCCGACCAGCCGTGGTTTCACTCCGGACCCATGCTGGGCACCTATTTCATCCGGTTCAACGTCACCAAGCCGCCGTTCGACGACCTCCGCATCCGCCAGGCGTTTGCGCTGGCGGTCGATCGCAGCCGGATCACCGAGAAGATCACCCGGCTCGGCGAATTGGAGGCCTTCAGCTTCACGCCGCCCGGCACCGGCGGCTACACCCCGCCGGAGGGTCCGGGATTTGATCCCGAGCGGGCGCGGGAACTGTTGGCCGAGGCGGGATTTCCGGACGGACGCGGTTTTCCGGCGGTGGAATACCTGTATTCATCCAACCCGATGGAACGCAACATCGCGATCGAGCTGCAGGCCATGTGGCGCGAGGTGCTGGGGGTGACGGTCGACCTGCGCAACCAGGAGTGGCGGGTTTACCTCAGCTCGATGCGCCAGCTTGAATACAGCTTCTGCCGTTCGTCATGGATCGGCGACTACAACGACCCCAGCACGTTCCTCGAGATGTTCATCAGCGGCGGCGGAAACAACCGCACCGGCTGGGAAAACGCCGAATACGACCGCCTGGTGGGCGCGGCCGCCGCCGAGGTCGACCAGCGACAGCGGCACGACATCTTCCGCGAGGCCGAGAACCTGTTGCTGGCCGAGCAGGTGGTGGTGCCGCTGTATTTTTATGTGGGCGTGCAATTTTTCGATCCCGAGCGGCTCGGCGGGGTCAGTGCCAACCTGATCGACGAGCACCCGTTCCGCACGATCTACTGGAAGCGTCCGAACGACCGTTGAGGTCAGGCCGGGGGGCTGACAACCCTCCGTGGTGCGCGCCGCGGACGCCGGGTGGAGGTGGAGTGGGGGGAGCGGAAAGCGCGGAGCTTCATGGAGGCAACCCTCGTCGCCGGCACGCAGGCCGGCATGGCAGCCTCACAGGTTCACACTCCGGTGAGCAGTCCGGTGCTGTCGCCGTAGCGGTCGAGCGGCACGTCCATGGCGTGGGCGACGCTGAGCCAGAGGTTGTTGAGCGGCGTGTCGAGCGGCAGGCGCAGGTGCCGGCCGGTGCGGACGGCGCCGCCGGCCGCGCCGCCGAGCAGGACCGGCAGGTCATACGGAGTGTGGGCGTTGCCGTTGCCCAGGCCGCTGCCGTAGTAAACCAGCGAGTGGTCGAGCATGGTGCCGTCGCCCTCGGGGATCTCGTTCATGCGGCCGAGCAGGTAAGCGTAGAGCCCCACGTTGAAGCGGTCGATGCGCCGCAGCTTGGCGACCTTGTCCTCGATGTTGCCGTGGTGTGAGAGGTAGTGATGGCCCTCGTGCACGCCGATCATCGGGTAGCTCTGGTTGCTGGCGGCGCTGCCGAGCATGAAGGTCGCCACCCGGGTGGCGTCGCTTTGGAACGCC
Organism: Verrucomicrobiales bacterium; assembly: GCA_007123195.1. Taxonomy (GTDB): domain Bacteria; phylum Verrucomicrobiota; class Verrucomicrobiia; order Verrucomicrobiales; family SKLO01; genus SKLO01. The sequence goes on from SKLO01000360.1 coordinate 1,870, forward strand.
AGCACCAGCAGGTCGCCCATCAGCCGCACGGCCTCGTCGTAGGCCTCTGGCCGCCCCCCCGGCTTGTCCATCTGCGGCAACCCGTCCTCGCCCAGCACCGGCGTCGCCGCCTCCACCCGGCGCTCGAGCTGGCGCACGGCGTGCATGTATTCGGACAGTTTGTCGCGGTCGTCCCGGCCGAGCGTGCGGTCGAGCCGGCGGGCGTCGTCCATCACCGCGTCGAGCACGCTGCGGCGCATGGCGGCGCGGCGGTCGCGCGCGGCGTCGCCCCCGCGCTCTCCCGCCCCGCCGCCGGCATCCTCACCGAACAACCGCTCGAACACGCTGCGCGGATTGTTGTCGTTGGGCATCGGTGAGGTTTCGTCGCGCCAGGAGATGCACGAGCTGTAGGCGCAGGAGTAACCGGTGTCGCATTCGCCCTGCAGGCTGGTGCCGGCGATCGACAGCTGCAACGACTCCAGCCGGGTGTCCCGGCCGATCCTGTCGGCGATGATCTGGTCGAGCGAGGTGCCGACCGAGATGCGGTCCTTGTCGGCCTCGCGCCCGGTGAGCAGGGCGGCGGTGGGGCGGGCGTGGCCGACGCCGCCGCGTTGTTCATAGGGGATCTGCGACAGTCCGGTGACCACGTTGACCTTCGACTTGACGCCGGCCAGCGCCTCGAGGCTGGACGGCAGCACGTAGTCGGCGCCTTCGGCCGCTGGGGTCCAGGCATCGTGGATGACGCCGTTGGGCACGAACAGGAACGCCACCCGCTTGGGCGGCACGACCGTCCCGGCGGCGAGGGCGCGGGCCGGTGCCATGGCCTCGAGCAACGGCAGCCCGAGACAGGCGCCGAGGCCGCGCAGCATGGTGCGGCGCGACAACGCGGCGCGGGTATGGACCGCGGGCGCGCGCCGGGCCGCCATGCCGGTGGCGGTCCGGCCCGGGCCGGGACTGGTGGTGGCGGTGGTGTGATTGCTGGTCATGCTGTCGGGCATCGTGGTGGTGTTGTCAGGGTGATGAGTGATGCTGTCAGGGGCGGAGCTGGACGGGGATGTCGTGATAATACATGCGGGCGGGCGGCTCGCCTTCGTCGTCGTCGCCGGCGGACAGGGTGCCGAAGCCGCCGGCCTGGGTGACAATGCGGATGCGGGCGTCGAGCTCGTCACCATCAGGCAGGGCGCGGCCCTCGCGGTGGCGCACGCGGAACACCAGACGGTCGGGATCCTCCCCGCCGCGCAGGCCGAACTCGCCGTCCTCACGTTGCAACAACACGCCGCCGTTGGCGTCGAGGTGGTCGGCGACCAGCTCGAATCGGTCGGCGTGCGCGCCGACCAGGATGACGCCGGCATGGTCGATGTCGAGGTGGTATTCCTGGTTGCCCTCGGGACGGTGGATGTTGGTGGCACCATACAAGACGGTTACCCAGCTGTCACCCTGGTGATCGGTGAGGGTGGTGCGCTGGCTGTTGTAGAGCACCAGTTCGCCGGACTCGCCGCCGGGTCGCAGGACCACGCGGTCGGGGGCCTCGAGACCGAGCGTGGGGCGGATGAAGCGGATCGGCGAGACATCGGCCACCACCAGATCGGCACGGGCGCGGATGGCGACCTGCAGCGATTCCGACCACGAGCCGACCATGCCCGGCGTGCGGCGCCCGACCTGGGTGAAGGTTTGCATCTCGCGACTCACTTCGATGGGGATCGCGCCGGAGTCGGTGAAGGCGGCGTTGTTGGTCGCGCCGGCGTTGGTCAGCCACACGTGCAGGTTGTCGCGGTTGACACCCATGCCGGTCAGGCGGGCCTGGAAATCGAACGAATACAAGGTGCCGGGCCTGGCGTTGCCCGGGGTGTGCAGGTCGGCGTCCCAGCGGGCGTTGTGGCTGGCAAGGTCGAGCACCGCTGGTTCCTCGGTCACCGGCACGGTGGCCACCGGCATGAGGAAGTCCTCGCTGTATTCGCCCGGCGCCAGCAGGCCGGGCATGAAAAACAACAGCCACTGTTCCCCGGCGGCGGCCTCGAGCCGGTAGCGGTGAACCCCGCGCTCGTCCGGCCCGGCGTCGCCCAGCTCGACCTCGCGCAAATCCTCATCGCGCCCAGGCACCACCGCCCGCAACAGCGGCTGCAGGCTGTGCAGCTCGAACGGCTGCGGGCCGTCGACCGGCTCGACGCCGTCGGCGGGTTGGAATGTCAGGCGCATGAACTGCTCGGGGTTGCCGCCAAGGGTGAAGTCGAGCGAGTCGGGCAGTTGCTCCAGACCGATGCGCGCCGGGTTGCGCCGCATCAGGAACGGGTCGCTGGCGACCAGTTCGGCCAGGTAGTCGACCAGACGGTCTCCGGCCATCTCGCCATTGCGCACGATGACGTCGATCACGTCGCGGTCCGGTCGGTCGATGGTGCGGCCCAGTCCGTAGATGAACA
>SKLO01000476.1 GCA_007123195.1 Verrucomicrobiales bacterium
CCGGCACCTTGGGCGCAGTCGGGCCCGCCGGCACCGGCGCGGTGGAGCGGGACGGAGCCGCCGGAGCGGTCGGCACCCGGGCGGTGACCTTGGACGCCGGAGCGCTGGGCGGCACCGGCGCGGTGGCCTTGCGCGGCTTGGGCACCCCGGTGCCGGGCTTGGCCCGCAACGTGATGCGCACGGTTTCCTTCTTCAACGGCACGGTCGGCGAAGCCGCGGGCGGCTTGGCGGCCGGTGACTCGGAGGAAGCGGGACCGGCAGGCGGAGACGGCGGGGTCGGAGCCTGGGGCGGCTGGGGCGGCTTGGGTGCGTCTTGGTCACTCATGAATGGTAAAGGAAGCGGTTCAGCAGGGTCTGAACCTCCATTAAAGCGGATCGCCAGCCCCGCTGTCAACCCCCCATTGTGGCAAATCTACGCCCAAGTTTCACTTGCTGCCTCTATCCTCTCACCCTTATATAGCCGCCCATGAAAGTTCTGGTCACAGGCGGCGCCGGGTTTATCGGCTCGCACCTCGTCGAGCAACTGGTCGCCAGCGGCTGCGGGGACGTGACCGTACTCGACGATTTCAACTCGTTCTACGACCCCTCCATCAAGCACGGCAATCTGGAACAGGTGGCCAGCCAAATCGAGCTGGTCCAGGGCGACATCCGCGACCGGGGACTGATCGACCGCCTGTTCGCGGAACGGCGCTTCGACACCGTCATCCATCTGGCCGCGCGCGCAGGGGTGCGCCCCTCCATCCAGCACCCGGAACTCTACCTGCGGGTCAACATCGACGGCACCTTCCACCTGCTCGAGGCCGCCCGCCAGCACGGCGTGCAACGCTTCATCTTCGCCTCCAGCTCGTCGGTCTACGGCATCAACAAGAAGGTGCCATTCAGCGAGGACGACCCCATCCAGCGCACCATCAGCCCCTACGCCGCCACCAAACTGGCCGGCGAACAACTGTGCTCGAACTACGCCCACCTGTTCGACATGCAGGTGGTCTGCCTGCGGTTCTTCACCGTCTACGGCCCGCGCCAGCGACCCGACCTGGCGATCTCGAAGTTCGTCCGCCTGATCGACGAAGGGAAACCCATCGAACGCTACGGCGACGGCTCCACCGGGCGCGACTACACCTACGTCGCCGACATTGTCGACGGCATCATGGGTTCGCTGCGCTACCAGCGCGAGCCGTTCGCGATCTTCAACCTCGGCGGCTCCCACGCGGTCACGCTGTCGGAACTGATCGAGGAGATCGAACTGGCCATGGGCCGCAAGGCCCGGATCGTCGAACTTCCGCCGCAGCCGGGCGACGTGCCGTTCACCTTCGCCGACGTCACCAAGGCCGGGCGCGAACTGGGTTACCACCCCAAGTTCCCCATCCGCGAGGGCATCCGCCGCTACGTCGAGTGGCACAACAGCCGCAAGGAAACCGCGGTCGGAATCGCCTGACCAACGCGGGTTCGGGCGACAGCGCGGCTCGACGATGGACGGCCGCCTCCGGGGTGGAGCAGACATTCCGGTCTGCTCTCCGCCGCAGGGCTCGATATCCCCCAGCATGAATCAGCCCGCCGAACCGTCGCCTGTCGGCTTCCGGTCCGACCGCACTCCGCTGGTGGAACACGACAAGGGGACCTGCTCCGATGATGCCAGGGCAATGCCCTCCGGGGAGAGGGTGATGAGGCGCTGCTTGTAGAGGTGGCCGGTGGCCTGTTTGAAGGCCTTCTTGCTGGTGCCGAACGCGGCACGGATGGCCTCGGGCGGACTCTGGTCACCAATGTCCATGCGGCCGCCGGACCGCTGCAGCCGTTGCATGATCTCGTCGGCCAGAGTCGTGATGCGACCATAACCCGGCTCGGCGAGGGCCAGGTCGATCTTGTAATCCTCGCGCACGACGCGCACGTAGCCCTGGACCTGATCGCCGGGCTGGAGCGGTTGGTGGACCTCGCCCTCGGGGAGCAGGCCACGGTGTCTCCGGTCGATCATGGTGGCGAAGCCCAGCGGTGTCTTCGTGAGGATGAGCAGCGACACCGGCTGGCCGGGCTCGTAGCGCGGGCGGGTGTTGTCGAGATAGCGGCCCAGCTTGCTGGTGGCGATCAGGCGGCCGGTCAACTCGTCAAGGATCACGCGGACCACGACACGCTCGCCGACCCGGACCCGCCGCGACTGTTCGGCGAACGGCAACAGCAGGTCCTTGGGCAGTCCCCAGTGGAGGAAGGCGCCGAGGCGCGGGTGGACCTGGACCACCTCCAGGGCGGCGAACTCGTCCACCTGGCAGACCGGGAGGGTGGTGGTGGCCACCAGCCGGTCCTCCGAGTCGGCCGACAGGAACACTGCCACGACATCGCCCTGCTCGACCTCGAGCGGAACCTCCCTGGTGGGCAGCAGCACCTCGCCGAGCGCCCCCGCGTCCAGGTAGAAACCGTGCGGCGACGAGCGCACGATGACGAGATCGTTGACCTTCCCGAGCTTGGGCATGCCGCCAGCATAGCACCAGCCCGCCGGAAGGCCAGCGGCTCGCGGGTGGCATCCCGCATTCACCCGGCATGTGATGGTATCATCGAATATCAACGTGCTGCCGGCACCTCAGTCGCTCATCAGGTCTTATCCTTGTTGAGAAAGCGCCCCCCTCGTGGGAGGGGGCTGTCCGCGGCAGCTGCCAAGGCTGTCCATGACCGTGACGATCTTGCAACGCTCCGTTCCTCCGTTCGCTGGCCCCATCAGTCCACGGCCAACCATCTGCATGTGGCGCACCGGACTCATGGCCTGGCGGACAATCAGAAGCATATCGGTTTTCGGGGCGCCAAATCCGCTACTGAGCACCAGGTCATTGTTGAGGACCCGAATCTCCTTCGCCTAAAACCGCGAAAGGAAGTGACGCCGGGCCGATCAAGGGATTTCTCCGCTCACCGCCGCAGCAGAAATTCCCTGACGCACAGCCGCGCCGCAATCTCATTGGCGTGACCAAACGAGTTGGCAAAGCATGCCTTACGACGCGCAGGCCCGTCGATCGAGCGCCTGCATTGGCCCACACCTGCATGAAGGCCTGAACTGCCTGCCCACGCAACTCATCGGTCCGAGCGATCCAAAGGCCAGATCGCCGGCTGTTTGCAGGGGCCAGAACCAATTCCACGGCGGCTTGAACCGTGGCACGGGGCTTCCCCCGCCCTTTGACAAGCTCACGACTGCACGCCTACGTCCGTCGCCGCTCTCCACCGATTCCCGCAGTCCATCGACGAACTTGGATTCAAAGGCCAGTTTTTGGGCGCCCATTTCAATCTGCGCCAGGTGTCGCGCCACCGGTTGATGCCCGAAAGCGCGAGCTGCCGCACCGAGGACCACGTGCTGGACCCCATCGACCACCCTGCACTTCATCCCACCGACGTGATCGAGGACGCCGACTGATCGGTGATGCGGACCGGGTTTGACATCGTGCCCAGCCCGCAACAACCGGCCGACCTGGTGGCATTACTGGCCACTTTGCAGTGAGCCGGGCTGGCCGGGTTGCTCAACCGCCATCCGTCGGCAAGCCGGCCAGCGCCGCATAGTCCGGCTGGTCCGCCGAACTGGCCGGCTGCCAGCGCCTGACAATGTGCCCATCATGCAGCAGCAGCACTCCCGACAGCTGCATCACGTCGCCCTCGGGACGGCCGGGCAGGTTGCGCTTGAGCAGCACGTTGACAAATCCACGCCACCAGATGCGCGGCCCCATCACCTGGCCCACCCGACCGCGAGGCAGACCGGCAGCCCGGTAGAGCGCCAGGCCGGGATCGGCCACCCCCTCCACTCCACCCAAACCGTTGGCAGCGGCCATGGCGGCGAATTGAGCCGGATCGCGCTGCATGTGAGCCACCACGATGCCGCTCCCGGCGCGATCGATCTCCTCCCTGGCACGGCCCAGCAACTGCAGGGCCTCGCGGGTGAACGGTCAGCCGGGATGGCGGAGAAACACCAGCAACTGAGGTCGTTCCGCCGCCAGTTCAGCAATCGCACGTCCGCCAGGCAACGTCACCGCGCTCGCCAGCCGGTCCGGAATTTTTGGATGGTCTGCCATGCAATCTTTCATTACGCTCAACAACCCCCGGAACTCTCTTCGTATGCACACGTCTTGCCCCGGCCTTGGTTCAGGTCCAGCGTCTCCGCCTCCGGCCCTCACTCCACCGCCTGCACCCGCAGCGCCCGCAGCGAGAACAATCCCGTGTCCGCCTCCCGGATCGGTCGCGCCCCGTCCTTGCGTTTCGGCCCGAAACACCCGCGCCGCGCCCGGAACACC
>SKLO01000155.1 GCA_007123195.1 Verrucomicrobiales bacterium
CCAGCGATTCGGCGGCGTCGCCGTAGCGCTCCATCAGCAGCGGCGGCAGCGAGATCATCCCGGCCAGATTGTCAAAACCATGGGCGATGTCGTCACTGGGGAACCCCGACACATCGACCTCAAGATCGAGCAGGTCGCGCACGGTGTTGCGGTAGTCGGTCCGGGTCAGGCGCCGGATCGCCACCCGCCCGGGATCGGGTTCGCTGCCGAAAAAGCCGTCGAGCGTGTGCTCGAGCCAGGCCACGGCCGCTTCCCGCTGCTCTTCAGTGGGCTGGGCCTCGTGACGGGACGGCGGCATCGACCGGCGGCGCAGGCGGTCGGCGATGTCGTCGAGCAGGCCGGGATCCTCAAGCACGGCCGCCGCAGTCAGGTCGAGTCCCTCCTCGGGATCCTCGGCGCCGTGACACTCGATGCAGTAACGCTCCAGCACGACGTGAAAGGCCGCCGGATCGACCGCCTGCACGGCTGTCGGCGCGGCGGTCGCGGCACCCAGCCAGCAAGCCAGGCCGGCCATCAGGCCGGGCACCCGGCGAAGAAGGGCGTGATCGCGCGGGGTGGGCAAAAAGTTCGGGCGCGGTGGCGAAGCGGCGGCAGGAGAAATCACAGGGCAGGTTACGCTTGATTCCTTGAGTCGTCTTGCACCCATAAAGCGGCCTCGTGGCTCCAACGTCCGCTGCAGTACTGAAAAAGGGTCACCCTGATCCCGCGGGCCGTCCTGGTCCCGAGCCAGTTCCAGGCGGGCTCCTGCGGCTGCCCCGGGCATCGTCGCCAACATTACGGCGGGGAGAGGTAGAATCCGCGCACCTTGCTGTTCCTCCCCATCGGCAGCAAACCGCGGTCCATCGCCGGCGAGTCTTCGGTCACCAGATGGAACTCGAACGCCAGCGGCCAGCGGCCCGGCCGCTCGATCACGATCGACCGGTTGTTGGCGTCGCCCATGCGCCCCCAGCTGTCACCCAACGCCAGCAGCTCGAATCGCTCGACGCTTTGCCGCCCGCGATCGACCACCATCACCCCGCTCAGCCGCGCCTCGTAACCACGCCCCAGCGGGCCGTTCGGACTGGTCGCTAGGGACGCGTCATACTCGCTGCCGAGCGCCACCTCGCCATCGAGCCGCAGGTGCAATCGATCGCCCTCGACCCGCTCGCAGCGCACCCGTAGGGTCGCGCGGCGCAGGTCGGCAGGCCGCCACTCCCCGCCCTCGGCCCAGATCCGGCCGGGGATCAGGTGGTAGCAGGCGATGCGCTCGAGCACACGGTCCGGCGCGGTCCATTCGTCCCCCGCCGCAGCATCGGATTTCACCAGCGCACGCCATTCCACGGCCGGCAGCCACAGGAAATCCGGCTGCGCCTCGAACAGATGCGCGTGCAGGAGCAGGATCTTGTCCGGCTCAAGCTCGCGCAAGGCCTCGAAGTCACCGGCGCGCGCCAGCCGCACCCGTCCGTCAGCCGGATCACGGCTGAGCATGCGGCCGTTGATGCGCGCCACCAACGCGTCGTCCGGCGGCGACGGCGGCGAGTGCTCCTGATCGACCTCGGACAACTCAGGCACCTCGATGGCGCCCGGTCGGCGGCGCTCCTCCGCCAGTTCGCGGAAGACCTCAAGGGCGCGCTCCGGATTGCGGCCGCTGTAAAGTCGCTCACCGTCGGCCGTGATGGCTTCCATGTAGCCGGTGGAGGTGATGAACAGGTCGTCACCCAACGTAGCGCGGATGAACTCGCCCTCGGCGTCCTGCCGATGGCGCGCGACACTGTTTTCAACCGTTACCGGGATGAACTCGTCCGCCACCAAGGCGGCGCGTTCGGCGGTCCAGAAGGCAGGCGCACGGCCCGCTCGAGCGGAGGCTCAACAGACCCCGACCGGCCCGCCACCGCTGCCGGCCCAGATGAAGATCGGTTTGCCCTGCGCCGCCGCTTCACGCCGGGCCTGCCACAGGCTGGTGCGCCACGGCACCTGCAGCCAATGCGACTCGCCCGGCTGCGGCCGGATCAGGTCCTGCCACCCATCAAAATGCTCGTCCGGCTGTTGCCATGCCTCCACGGGCAGGCTTGGCAACCCGTCGTCGGCGACCGCGGCGGAAGGGATGGTCAAGCCAAGACCCGCCAGCCCGAGCCATGCCCCGAAGGTCAGCCATGACCCTGGCCGTTTGTGCTTGCATGACCACCGCGGCGGCCGGTTCGAATCAGGACGGCAAATCGGGGGTGCACTCATGGAATCGGGGTTTTCAGGGGGTTGAACGGCAGCCAGTGAAACAGCAGCCAGTGAGGAAAGGCCGGGGCTTCCAGCCAGAGACCGGTTCAACGGAGTCGGGACCGCAAAAGCAACGGCACCGTCTCGCGGGGATCCTGCCTGGCCCGACGGAATGGCCGGGCCACCAACAGCTAATGATCACCCGACGCCGCCCCGGAGTCAAGGCCGACCGCGAGCGATCCGATCCGAGCCCCCTCATGGGCTACCCGACCCGCCAACGCCGCTGGATTGACCATCAATCCCCAGCGTTACAGCGACCCAACCATTTACGTAAAAACTTCTTCAATCAATTGATTCCAAATCTTTTGGCCATGTTTTTACTATTCATGCATGAGTGGGGGCGCAGCCAGTCTCGCCGCCTGCTCCCGATCGACGAGCGAACCGGAAAACCGTCCAGCTCGCCCCTTGACGAACCGGGCGCCGGGGTGAACGGGAAGCCATTGCCCTCGCCGCCCACTCGGCGCGCGCCGGACCATGCCCGCCCGGTGCCGTCGCAACTCCCTGACTCATTCCACCACATGAACCAAGTTGTTCTCATCACCGGCGCCAACGGCACCCTCGGCCTGGCCATGGCGCGCGCCTGGCTGGAGGAACCCCGCCAGACCGGCGATCCTCCCAACCACCGGGTCTGGCTCGGCGTGCGGCGCGGTCGCGACCAGGCCGCGGCGCTGGCTGAAGAGCATCCCGGTCACGCCCGTTTGATCGACCTTGACGTCACCTCGCCCGACGCCTGGCGCGCGGCCGTGGCCACCATCCACGCCACCGACCAGCGGCTCGATGTGCTGGTCAACAACGCCGGCCACCACGACGACCACCTGCTGGCCGGTATGCCGGCGGAGTCGTGGCAGTCGGTGATCGACAGCAATCTCACCGGCGCCTTCCACGGCTGTCAAAGCGTCGTTCGCGGCATGATGGGCCAGCGTTTCGGCCGCATCGTCAACGTCGCCTCGCTCAGCGCCCTGCTGGCGCCGGCCGGCCAGACCAACTACGCCGCCGCCAAGGCCGGCCTGATCGCCATGACCCGCTCGCTGGCCAAGGAAACCGCCCGTGCCGGCATCACCGTCAACGCCGTTTGCCCGGGTTACATCGAGACCCCCGCGCTCGATTCGATGTCGGCCGAGGGGCAACGTGCGGCCAAGTCGCGGATCCCGATGCGCCGGTTCGGACGACCCGACGAAGTGGCGGCCGCAGTGCGGTTCCTGTCCGGCCCGACCGCCAGCTACATTTCCGGAGCGGAATTGAAGATCGACGGCGCAATCTACTAAAGGCGCGTTGGCAGCGATCCCTCGGTCTGGTAAAAGTTTTTATATCACTGATCTGTAATGGGTTGTGTAATATATTACGTTTTTGTTTGGGGTGGTCGGGCGACGTCCCTCTGTCGGTGCCTCACCCCGTGTGCGCGGGTCTTGCCGCCGGAAGGATCCCTGGTCGGTCTCGGGCCCCGGTGAATCGGTGCTGGCCCTGAGGCTGGCGGGGACACGCAGGAGCTGCATCGGTCATCCGCCCCGCACAGCCGTGCGCAGCACCGTTGACTGCGGCAGCCTGCTTGTCGGCCGTAGCGCTTGGGCGAAGGAGGGCTGCCGTTCTTCGAAGCCAGCCTGCTGGCGGCGGGCCAGCGGATGGTCGCGGTTCGGTGGCGCGCCGCGGGGCTGCTGAGTGGTCGGGGGCCATTGGCTTGACCCTGTGCTGCGGATGGCGGCAGCACGTGGGTTGAATTGGCGCAATTCGACCGGCTGTGCCTGCTGCGGGCGGGCTGGGGCCGCGACCACGCCGGGGTTTCATTCGCAGGGGGCGAAAGCGGCGGTGAAGGAAGCAGGCGTAGGGAACGTGCGGAGCGCCCCCCGGTCGAATTGCAGCAATTCAACCTACGGTCACTGCGCTCGCGAGGCCGGGGTGAGGCGGGGCGTTGGGATGCTGAGCGGTCGGGGGCCATTGACTTGACACTGTGCTGCGGATGGCGGCAGCACGTAGGTTGAATTGGCGCAATTCGACCTGCTGTGCGCC
>SKLO01000557.1 GCA_007123195.1 Verrucomicrobiales bacterium
CGCCGCCGCTGATGAAGCTCACCGACATGGGATTGGCCAGGCCGGTGGGCTGGACCAGCCAGGTGCGCTGGATCGAGGGGCCGAGCACGACCGGGTGGTAGTCGCTCCAATCCTGCACCGCCACCTGGACATCCGCCGGCAATTCAACCACCCGGGTCCAGGGTCGCTCGCGCTGAACCGCGCCGACCCGGTCGTCGTGCGAGAACGGATTCAACTCGAACTCGCGGTAGGGCGCGGTGTCGGCCGGGGCGGAGTCGCGTTCGACCGCCAGTTCCGCGAGGTAAAGCTCGGTCTCGGCCGGGCTCATGTAGGGGTTGATCAACCTGGTGGCGGTGACTCTGCGCTCGGAGAAGATCACCTGGTAGGGGCGGTTTTCATTGACCGCGCGCTGGCGGACCTCGCGGACCAGGGCCACGACCTCATCGACCGGACGGCCGGCGGCGCGTTCGTCCTGCAGGATCTGGAACGAGGGGATGGCGGCCGCGGTGATGACGGCGAGAATGGTCAACACCACCACCAGCTCGATCAGGGTGAAGCCCTTTGGGTGGGTGGCCGGGGTCCGACCTCGCGGCCGTCGCGGTATGCCCGGCCTGCGCCGGGGCAGCGCCCGGCCAGGACCCGTGGCGCACCGGTCACCGATGCCCCGCTCGCGGCAGCGCACGGCCCCGGGCTGGCGCCACGCGGCGACGACCGGACCTGGAGCGGTCGTGGCCGGCGCCATCGCCGGCGCGCGGCGCGGATGGGGTGCTGGGTCAGCGTGGGCGATAGACGATGTCATCCTCGGTGTCGGCCGTGCCGTCGGGTCCCATGGAGAACAATTCGTAGGGACGCTGGCTGCGCTGGCCGGGGTTGCGGTATTGGTAGGGATTGCCCCACGGATCCTTCGGCATTTCCTCGAGCAGCTGGATCCAGCGATCCGGCACAGGCTCGGAGGTGGGCCGCTCGACCAGGGCCTCAATGCCCTGCTCGGTCGTGGGCAGGCGCAGGTGGCGGGCCTCATACATGGCCAACTGGGTGCCGATGGCGCCAAGATCGGCGTCGACGCGGGTTTCGCGCGCCATTTCGACGTTGCCGGTGAGGAACTTGATGCCGGCGCCCATGAGCAGGGCGATGATGGTCAGCACCAGCACCAGTTCGATGAGGGTGAAGCCGCGGGGTTGCCGGCGGCGGATGGCACGGGTGGTCAGGTTCGGTTGCATGGTCATGATGGATGTGGATTGGACCGGGCCGGGCGGGCGGAGGTTCAATGGACTGGCAGCCTCCGGTGGCGGGCGCGGCACGGCGCGGTGTGGATGTGGTTTCCGGTGTGGGTTTCGGGGATGGTGATGATGGTGGCCGGGGGCACACGGGGCGGCGGCCGGCGTGGAATGGTCACAGGCGGTTGCGCAGGCCGCCGACGCTTTGGAAGATCGCCGACACGATGGAGTAGGCGACGACCGAGACGATGACGGCCATGAACACGATGATGATCGGGGTGATCATGGCGGTGAGACGCTTGATCCGGCCGTCGAGTTCCTTGTCGTAGCGGCTGGCGGCCTTCTGCAGGGCCTTGGACAGGTGGCCGGTCTGCTCGCCGACGGCGATGAGGTCGGTCATGAGATCCGGGAAGGCGGCGGTCTTGCGCAGGCTGCCGGACAGGCTGCTGCCCTCGCCAACCATGACCGCGGCGCGCTCGAGGTGGCGCCGCAGGTGCAGGTTCGAGGTCGCCTTGGCCATCAGCTTGAGGCCGTTGAGCAGGGGAACCCCGTTGGCGGTGAGGTTGCCGAGACCGTGGCAGAGCTGGGCGTAGAGGCGGGTCGCCAGCACCGAGCCGGCCAGCGGGATGCGCAACTGCAGCCGGTGCCAGGCAAGCCGGCCCCTGGGGGTGGCGACGTAGGCCCGCAGGCCGATGATCAGCATGACGGCGACCAGCGCGATGGCCCACCAGGTGGCGAGAAACAGGTCGCTCACGGTCACCAGCACCTGGGTGGCAAGCGGCAGGCCCTGGCCGGTGTTGCCGAGCAGGTCGGTCAACTGCGGCACCAGCACGGTCATGAACACCACCATCAGGGCGATGCAGGCGCCGATCATGAACGACGGGTAGATCATGGCCTGCACGACCTTGGCCTGCAGGTCCTGCATGACCGTCAGGTTGGCGGCCTGGCGCCGGGCCAGGATGCCGAGACTGCCGCTGGCCTCGCCGGCGGCGATCAGGCTGCGGTAAAGTTCGTCGAACGAGTTGGGCGCCGCCTTGAGCATCGCCTGGGACAGGCTGGCGCCCTCGCGGATTTCGCTGCGGATGCGGGCGCTGATCCGGCGGATCAAGGGCGATTGCTGCCGTTCCTCGAGCACTTTCAGCGCCTGCTCCAGCGGCAGTCCGGCGTCGAGCAGGTCGGCCAGTTCCTCGGTGAACAGGATCAACTGGGTCCGCTTGAGCTTGGGCAGCGGCTGGGAACCGGGCGCGGCCGCGACCGCCGCGCCGCCGAGGCGACCACGCACCAACTTGCCCGCCCTGGCCCCGGCGGCGCCTTCCAGCACCCGGACCGGCATCAGGCCCTGGTTTTCCAGCGACTTGAACGCAGCGCTGCGGCTGGGCGCGCTCAGGCTGCCGGTGGCGGCTTCACCGCTCGAGTTGATGGCCTGGTATTGGAATTCTGGCACAATGATTGGGAACGTTGGTGGAACCGGGCTGGCATTCAGGCGATTCGATCCCGCTACGGACCACCCACGGTTCCATCAGCGGACGGCGGTGGTCAATCGATCACCGGCAGCGGCTCGTCGCGGATTTCGTCGGGGGAAGGCGTGGCGGTCAGCACTTCCTGGATGGTGGTCATGCCGCGGCCGACCTTGCGCCAGCCGTCGTCACGCATGCTGACCATGCCGTCGTTCAGGGCCCGCTTGCGCAGCACGCCGCCGGTGGCGCGCTGGTTGATCTCGTCCTGCAACTGCGGGCTGACCGGGCAGATCTCCATGATCACCATGCGGCCGGCGAAGCCGCTGCCACGGCAGGCCTTGCAGCCCACCGCCTCACGGATGTTGCCGCGGCATTCCTGGGGAATCCCCAGCTCGTCGAGGTAGGCCGGGGCCAGATCGGCCGGACGGCTGCAGACCTGGCACAACTGCCGAACCAGCCGCTGGGCCAGAAACGCCCTCACCGAGGAACTGATCAGGAACGGCTCGATGCCCATGTCGAGCAGCCGCGAGATGCCCCCGACCGCGTCGTTGGTGTGCAATGTCGAAAACACCAGGTGACCGGTCAAGGCGCCGCGGATGGCGATCTCAGTGGTCTCGAGGTCGCGCATCTCACCGACCATGATCACGTTCGGATCACCGCGAAGGATGGACCGGAGCCCGGAGGCGAAGGTCAGGTTGATCTCCGGCTTGACCGCGATCTGGACCACGCCGTCGAGCTTGTTCTCCACCGGATCCTCGATGGTGACGATGCGCTGGTCGCCGGTGTTGAGCATGCGCAGGAAGGTGTAGAGCGTGGTCGACTTGCCGGACCCGGTGGGTCCGGTCACGAGGATGATGCCGTTGGGCTGCCGCAGCAGCTCCTGGATTTTCGAAGCCACCGCCGGTTCAAGTCCGAGGCGGTCGAAGTCGAACTTCTGCCGGGTCAACAGACGCAGGCTGACGCTCTCGCCGTTGACCGAGGGAATGGTGGCCACCCGCACATCGATCGGGTCGCCATCCAGTTCCAGATTGATGCGGCCGTCCTGCGGCAACCGCCGCTCGGCGATGTCCAGATGGGCCATGATCTTGAGGCGCGACACCAGCGACGCCTGCAACAACCGCATGTTCGGCGGCACCGGCACCTCCAGCAGCTGGCCGTCGATGCGGTAGCGGATCCGCAGGTCGCGCTCCAGCGGCTCGATGTGGATGTCGGTCGCCCGCTCCCGCAACGCCTCGCGGAACACCTGATTGACGAAGCTCATCACGGTGGCCTCCTCGTCCTCGTTGTCGAGCACGTTGACCTCCTGCTTGAGGTCGTCCTGATCGTCCACCGTCTCCCGTCCCTCCAGCATCTCGTCCCAATGCTCGGCGCCGACGCCGTAACCCTTCTTGAGCCCGTCGCGGATCCCGCGACGGCTGCCGAGCACCCAGCGCACCTCGCGGCTGAGTTCCTGGCCGACCGCCTGACGGGCGTCGAAGTCGAACGGGTCCCAGGTGGCCAGCGGCAAAATCCCGTCCTCGACCGGCAGCGGCAGCAGTTGGAACCGCAGCGCCAGCTTGGCCGGCAGACGGGAATGCAGGCCCTCGGCCGCCTC
>SKLO01000490.1 GCA_007123195.1 Verrucomicrobiales bacterium
GAGCGATCGCAATGGCGTCCGTGAGCCGCCTGTGGGGCCCGTCCCTGGTCGTGGCCGCCTGCCTTGCGAGCCTGCTGGTCTTGTCCAGTTGCCGGGCTGTCGGGCCGGGGCCGTGACCACGCGGCGGTCACATTCGCAGGGGGCAAGAGGAGCCGTGAAAGACGTGGGCGCAGTGAACGAGCGGCGCGCCCCCCGGTCGAATTAAGGACATTCAACCCACGGTCGCTGCGCCCGCGAGGCCTGGGTGAGGCGGAGCGCCGTGGTGCTGAGATGGCGGCAGTCATTGGCACGACCATGTGCCGCGGCCGGCGGCAGCCCCGTAGGTTGAATTGGCGCAATTCGACCTGCTGTGCGCCGTGCGAGAGGGTCGGTGCCGGGACCACGCTTGGGGTTCATTCGCTGGGAGCAAATGGGGCCGTGAATGAAGCAGGCGCAGGGAACGAACGACCCGCCCCCCGGTCGAATTGAAGACAATTCAACCTACGGTCGCTGCGCCCGCGAGGCCGGGGTTGGGCGGTGGGTCAGGGGGCGGGCGTTGCTGCAGGCCATCGCTTGGGTGCCTCGTTGCGGCGGGGCGCGGTCTCAACCGTCCGCCCGGGGGGGCGGCTTTTTTCCACATGCGCGCCCGGCGGGAACCCGCTACTGTCGCGCCCTATGCAAGCTGGCATCGTAGGCCTGCCCAATGTGGGCAAATCAACCCTGTTCAACGCCGTCACGCGCACCCGCGCGGCGCCGGCGGAGAACTATCCTTTCTGCACCATCGAGCCCAACGTCGGCGTCGTCACCGTGCCCGACCCGAGGCTGGGGGTGCTGTCCGGCATCTCGGGCTCGCAGAAGGTGATCCCGGCGGCGATCGAGTTTGTCGACATCGCCGGCCTGGTGGCGGGTGCCAGCCAGGGCGAGGGGCTCGGCAACCAGTTCCTTGCCAACATCCGCGAGGTCGATGCCATCGTCCACGTGGTGCGCTGCTTTGACAGCGAGGACATCCACCATGTGAGCGGGTCGATCGACCCATTGCGCGACATCGAGGTGATCAACACCGAGCTGGTGCTGGCCGATTACGCCTCCTGCAGCAAGCGGCTGGAGAAGAACCAGCGCAAGGCCAAGGGCGGCGACAAGGAGGCCATCGCCGAGATCGCGCTGCTGGAAAAGCTGCTGCCGCACCTCGACGACGGTCGCCCGGCCATCACCATGAGCTTGAACGACGACGAGGCGAAGCTGCTGCGATCGTTCTTCCTGCTGACCTCCAAGCCGACCCTGTTCGCCTGCAATGTCAGCGAGTCCGAGCTGGCGGTGGCGACCACGGATCCTGACCGGCATGCCCATGTGGGCGCGGTGCGGGCGCATGCCCGGGAACTGCACCAGGCGGGCGCGGTGGTCATCTGCGCGGCCATCGAGAGCGAGCTGGTCGATCTGGACGACGCGGAGGCGGGCGAATACCTGCAGAGCCTCGGGGTGGCCGACAGCGGCGTGTCGCAACTGATCCGCGCGGTCTACGACCTGCTCGGGCTGCAGACCTACCTGACCACCGGCGAGAAGGAGACCCGGGCCTGGACCATCCGCAAGGGCTGGAAGGCGCCGCAGGCGGCCGGGGTGATCCACACCGACTTCGAACGCGGGTTCATCGCCGCCGAGGTGGTGGATTTCGAGCTTCTGTCCGAGCTGGGTTCGTTCGCCAAGGCGCGCGAGGCGGGCAAGTTGCGGATCGAGGGCAAGGAATACGTGATGCGCGAAGGCGACGTGGTCGAGTTCCGCTTCAACGTGTGAGTTCGTCCAGCTGGTCCTCGCCGATCACCTTGACCCCGAGCTTGGTGGCCTTGTCGCGCTTTGAACCGCCGCCTTCACCGGCCAGCAGGTAGTCGGTATTCTTTGAAATCGATCCCGACACCTTGGCGCCGAGCGCTTCGAGCCGCTCCTTGATCTCGTCGCGCGGGGCCGACAGCGTGCCGGTGATGACAAAGGTCTTGCCGGCCAGCGTGTGGTCACCGGCCGGGGCGTCGGCGGGCAGCGGCGCGTGGTTGTCGGACTCGGGGTCGATGCCCAGGTCGCGCATGTGTTTCAACGCCAGCCGGCCGGCGTCCGATTCGAAGAAGGTCAGCACCGAGCGCGCCACCGCCGGACCGGCATCGGGACCGATTTTCAGCGGCGCCAGTTCCTCGGAGAGGCTGGCGTGGCGTTGTTTCAACGCCTCGTAGGCCTCGCGGCGGCGCGCCTTGTCCTCGTCGTCGCGGGGCGGGTTGGCGTTGTTGCGCGGCGACACCTCGCGCATCTCCTCCTCGATCTCGCTCAGCTCGCGGATCCTGGGCAGGATGTCGCCGTCCGCCAGCTCGCCGAGGGTGCGGTGCAGGCGCGAGAGTTCCAGTGCCGCCGAGCGGCCGACATGCGGGATGCCCATGGCGAACAACCAGCGGTGCAAGGGCTTGCGGCGCGCCTGCTGCAGCGATTCCAGCGCGCGCGCGGCACTTTTTTCACCGAGCCGGCGCGGTTCGTCGCTGGTGCCGAGGTTCAATGCCGCCAGCTTGTCGGGCTGGAGCTGGAACAGGTCGAGCGGCGACGAGGCGAGGCCACGTTCGACCAGTTTTTCGGCGACGATGTTGCCGATGCCGCCGATGTCGAGCGCCTGGCGTGAGATGAACTGGCGGATCCGGCTGACCGCCTGGGCCGGGCACTCGAACGAGGTGCAGCGCCAGGCGACAAAGCCGTCCTGGCGGCTGATCGGGCCGCCGCACGAGGGGCACTTGCCCTCGACATGGCGATAAAGGTCGAAGGGCTCGGTGCCGGGCGGGCGCAGGTCCTGAACCACGCTGATCACCGCGGGGATGATTTCGCCGGCCTTCTCGATGATCACCGTGTCGCCGATGCGGACGTCCTTGCGCTGGATCTCCTCCTCGTTGTGCAGGGTGGCGCGGGCCACCGTGGAGCCGGACACGAGCACCGGATCCATCTCCGCCACCGGGGTCAACACGCCGGTGCGACCGACCTGGATGGTGATGGCACGCAGCACGGTCTGCTTCTGCTCGGCCGGGTATTTGAACGCGCAGGCCCAGCGCGGCGCCCGCGAGGTGCTGCCGAGCTGCTCGCGCAACGCCCGGTCGCGCAGCTTGATGACCGCGCCGTCGGTGCCGCACGGCAGCTGGTGGCGATATTGATCCAGCTCGCGCACGCGTTCGAGCAGTTCATCGGCCGATTGCGCCTGCCAGACCGGCTGGTTGCGCTGGATACCGAGGTCGTCGAGCAGCTGGTGAAACGCCAGCTCATCCGCCAGCTCCGGGCCCTCGTAGGCGCCCAGGCCGTGGGCCAGAAAGGCCAGCCGGCGCTTGGCGGTCTCGCGCGGGTCGAGCTGCTTGAGCCCGCCGGCGGCGGCGTTGCGCGGGTTGGCGAACGCCGGCAGCCCGGCCTCGTCGCGCTCGGCGTTGAGCTGATCGAAGTCCGCCAGCGGGATAAAGATCTCCCCGCGCACCTCGAGCAGGGCCGGCGCCGGGTCGGGCAACCGCAGCGGCAGCCGGCGGATGGTGCGCACGTTGGCGGTGACATCGTCGCCGGTCTCGCCATCGCCGCGCGTGACCGCGTGCTCCAGCGCGCCGTCGAGGTAGCTGAGCGAGATGGCGGTGCCGTCGATCTTCGGTTCGATGGTCACGGCCGGCGCGTCCTGACCGGTGAGGCGCTGCAGGCGCTGGTAGAAGTTCAACAATTCGCCCTCGGAGAACACGTCGTCGATCGACATCATCGGCAGCCGGTGACGGATGTTGTTGAACCCCTCCAGCGGCGCGCCGCCGACCCGTTGGGTGGGCGAGTTGGGGTCGGCATGCTCCGGGTGCGCCGCCTCCAGCTCCTCCAGCTCGCGGAACAGGCGGTCGTATTCGGCGTCGGTGATCTCGGGCTCGGCCTGCTCGTAGTAGAGCCGGTTGTGGCGTTCGATCTCGCGGCGGAGTTGGTCGATGCGTTGAGGGGCGGAGGACATGACGTGACGGGACTGGCTGGCAAGGCTGGCGCCTGATCGTGACGGCGGCGGACACGATGGATGCGGAGCGGGGCGGAGTCGAGGGGCAGCTTCAGACATCCTGATCCGGACGCGTACAAAGTGTCAGATAAAATGTTGTAATCTGTCTTGCGCCCCCTTTGACGGGGCAACTTGATGGCCGCACGATGCTCGCAGCCCGAGGCCGGGAGCCCGCGAGATGTCCGGACACCATGGGCAGGGTTCGACCTGACCTGTGCTGCCGCCGTTGCGCAGGACCGGGCACCACGCGGCTGCCCCGGCCCCGGCTTGCCGTGCATGACCCGTGCATGACCTGTGCATGACCCGTGCATGACCCGTGCATGACCTGCGTGCTTCCTTGCGCGCGCCCCCCGGTCCGTGGTATCAGCGGGCATGGCAAGCAGTGACACCTGGCGCACGACCACCGCGATGGCGACGGCCTACCTGCGCGGGGCGCGGCGGCGGCTGCGCGACAGCGCCGGGGAGTCGCGCCTGATGGCGGTGACGATCACGCTGTTTCTGGTGACTTACCTGGCCGGCGGATTCTTCCTGTTCTCGCGCGGGTTGTTTTACCTCGAGCACCTGCCCTTGCTCGGTGGGATCCTGATCGAGCGGGTGCTTTACCTGATCTTCTTCTTCTTCTTTCTGATGCTGGTGTTTTCGAACGCCGTGATCAGTTACCTCAGCCTGTTCCGCAGCCGCGAGACCCAGTGGCTGCTGGGCCTGCCGATCCCGATGCGCTCGCTGTTGCTGTGGAAGGTGACCGAGACGCTGGTGATCTCCAGCTGGGGATTGCTGTTCATGAGCGCACCCATCTTTGCCGCCTACGGATCGCTGGGCGGGGCTTCGTGGTGGTTTTATCCCAAGGCGCTGGGCACCCTGGTGCTGTTTGTCGGTATTCCGGCCTGCGTGGGCACCTGGATCCTGCTGCTGCTGGTGCGCTACTACGATCGGTCATGGAAGTGGCTGCTGCTCGCGGGCGCGGCGTTCCTGTTGATCTGGTATGGGTTGTCGGCCGATCCCCTGGCCGCCCCGGATGAGGACGCGCAGGTCGACGTTGCCTCCGGCCTCAACCAGGTGCTGCGCCACACCGAGATCAGTGTGCACCCGTTGCTGCCCAGTTCCTGGCTGAGCGAGGCGACCCTGTTCTGGAGCCGCGGCGGCGAGGCTCGGGCGTGGTTCTTTGCCTTGCTGGTGGCCAGTTACACGCTGATGGGCCTGTGGCTGACCACCGTAGTGGCGAGCCGGGTGTATTATCCGGCCTGGAATGCCAGCGTCAGGCGGGCGGCCCAGGGACGGCGGCGGAGCCAGGACCGCCGGGCCGACCTGCGGCGGGTGTTTGCCGGGTCGCGGCTGGGCGTGTGGCGCGCGCTGACCTGGAAGGACGCACTGAGCTTCCGGCGTGATGCGGGCCAATACGGCCAGTTCATGGTGGTGTTCGGCCTGTTGTTCCTCTACGCATTCAACCTCCGGCACCTCGGCTACGACTACGAGGATCCGTTTTGGAAGAGCGTCATCAGTTACCTCAACCTGACGGTGTGTTCGCTGGCCTTGTCGACCCTGACGACACGCTTCGTGTATCCGCAGTTCAGCCTCGAGGGCCGGCGTTTGTGGCTGTTGGGGGTGGCGCCGCTGGGCTTGCAGCGGGTGCTGTGGCAGAAGATTGTGGTCAGCACGCTGCTGGTGGGGGTGGCGATGGTGAGCCTGATGCTGTTGTCCGGGCAGCAACTCGACCTTGGCCAGGGGCAGACCCTGATGTTCGTGACCGCGATCGCCATCATGAGCGTGGGCCTGAGCGCGCTGGCCGTGAGTTTGGGCACGCTGTTTCCCAACCTCAAGGAGAGCAATCCGGCCAAGGTGGTGTCCGGCACCGGGGGCACGCTGTGCCTTATTTTGAGCTTTGTTTACATCGTCGGATCGGTCGGCAGCCTGTTGCATCCGGCGGTGCTGGAGACCGCCGGGCGCGGCTTGTGGAGCGGGCAAACCTATGGTGAAGCGGTGGTGGTGGCGTTGGCCGGGGTGCTGTTGCTGACTCTGGTGCTGGTGGGGCCGACGGTGTTTTTTGCCTACCGACGCGTAAAAAATTTGGCAATTCTAGCTAAGATGTAATATTAAGGGAGGTTAACCATCTACCTCTTTATGCGCAACGGCACTCGTGGAACCTATGTCGAGGATGACACGCTCCTCATGTTCGAGCAGGCGCAGCGTGACCTGGAGCAGCGGGGCGGCGGCCATTCGGCGGCGGGCCATGACGACTATTCCGAGGGCGAACTGGAGCAGGCGCACGAACGGCTTGAAGAATTGCGGCAGCAGCACGAGCAGCTGGAGCGGCAGAAGCAGGAGCTTGAGATGCTGCGTCAGAAGCAGGAGCGGTTCACGACCGGCCGGCGTGAACTGAGCGAGCGTCTGCAACGGTTGGCCGGCAGCCTTGAGCGGGAGATGCAGGAGTTGGAGGAGGCGGGCGAGGTGATGGCCAACGCCCGTCAACTGGTGGAGCGCGACCTGCAATCGGTGCGTGCGATTGCCCCTGAAAGATGGTCGCGTGAACATATCCACGAGGAATTGGACGCCGGGCTGACGGTGCTGGACAACGCCGCCGATCACCTGGACAAGGTGGAGCGGCGGCTGGCGGCGGTGTGGAGCGTGGTCGGTCCTCGCGAAGCACCGGCCGGTCTCGGCGCGCTGTGGTCTGGCAGTTCCTGGGATTACCTGCGGCGGGGTTTTTTCTTCTCGCTGCCGCTGATGACCCTGCTGGCCGTGCTGCATTTTGCCGGCCGGCTGACTGACTGACCGAATGGCCGGGTGGAATGGTTCCTTCCGGCGACAAGTGAACACTCCCATGGCTGATTACCTTGAACGAAGCAAACGACAGCTGCTGCGCAGCCAGCCGCCGCAGCGCTCGCGCAACCGTCGAATGCGGGGCTCTGACCGCCGTCGGTTGCAGCTGGAAAGCCAGCAGGTGGCCTCGGAGATCTCGAGGTTGGAACGGTTTATCCGGGCGCCAAGGGGGCAGAAGAAGGGCGGATATCACCGGCGTCTGCAGGTGGCGATCCCGGCCGAGCGCACCGGCGGCCCGTTTGCCTCGCCGTTGTCCGGACCGATCCGGCTGGAGATGCACCGCCAGCGCCGGGCCCGGCTGGGGCACCTGGTGAAATTTCTGTTCTGGCTGTTCGTGCTGCTCGCCTTCTGCGGCTGGCTGGTTTACTGGTCGGCGATGGTTTGAACCTCCAGCGAGCCCCCGGCGAGCCGTTTCAGGGTTCCTTCTCCCGTCCCGCGGTGGCGTCGAGGAAGCCCTCAAGGAAGCGGATGCGGGTGGGGTGGCGCATCTTGCGCAATGCCTTGGCCTCGATCTGGCGGATGCGCTCGCGGGTGACGTTGAACTGTTGGCCGACCTCCTCCAGCGTGCGCGCGGTGCCGTCGGCCAGGCCGAAGCGCTGTTCGAGCACCATGCGCTCGCGGTCGGACAGAGTGTCCAGCACGTGACGCAGCTTGTCCTTGAGGATCGACATGCTGGTCGATTCCATCGGGTCGCGCGCGCTCTTGTCCTCGATGAAATCGCCGATGCTGGTGTCCTCGCCCTCACCGACGGGGGTTTGCAGGGAGATCGGTTGCTGGGCCAGCTTGAGGATGCCGCGCACGCGCTCCGGGGCCAGATGCAGTTCCTCGGCGATCTCGTCCGGGGTGGGTTCGCGGCCGAACTCCTGGATCAACTGCTTCTGCACGCGCAGCAGCTTGTTGATCGTTTCGATCATGTGCACCGGGATGCGGATGGTGCGCGCCTGGTCGGCGATCGAGCGGGTGATGGCCTGGCGGATCCACCAGGTGGCGTAGGTGGAGAACTTGTAACCACGCTTGTATTCGAATTTCTCGACCGCCTTCATGAGGCCGAGGTTGCCCTCCTGGATCAGGTCGAGGAACGACAGGCCGCGGTTGGTGTATTTCTTGGCGATCGAGATGACCAGTCGCAGGTTGGCCTCGACCATCTCGATCTTTGCCTTGTGGGCCACCGCCTGCCAGTGCCGGAGGCTGGCGACGTGCTCGCGGAACTCGCCCGGGGGCAGCATCACCCGGCGTTGGAACAGTGCCAGCCGGCGCTGTCGGCGCCCGGGATCGGTGTCCGCCTCGATCCGGTCCAAAAGGTGCAAGCCGTCCTGGCTGCGGTCGACGAACTCCTCGATGACCCGGGGCTGCAGGTAGAAGCGCTGATAGACCCGGTCGATGGCGCGGAGGCTGTCCTTGAACAGCGCGCCGGCCTCGGCCTCGGGATGGAATGCCTGCCTGCCCCAGCTTTCGTAATGGCCCAGGGCCAGCGCCAGATGCTCGCGGACCTGGCCCAGCAGGGTCGGCAGGTTGTGGAAGTAGCGTTCGCGATTGTCGATCCGGCGGTCCTGAATGACGCGGTCAAAGCGTTCGGTCCCCAGTTGCAGGTGGCGGCCCAGCCGAAGGTAGCAGCCGGCGGTGGTTCCCAGCCGGTGGAGGAAACGCACGGTGTTCTTGTCCGCCTGTTCAATCCGGCGGGAGATGGCGATTTCCTCCTCCCGCGAGAGCAGCGGAACCTGGCCCATCTGTTTGAGATACATCCGCACCGGATCATCGAGGATGTCGAGGTGCTTGTTGCCGGCTGCGGTCTCGGCATCCGCCGAGTCGCCTTCGTCCTCGGCGGCGGGCTGGCGGCCGCTGGTGGTGGTGGCGGCGGACGATTCAAACTCCTCGCGTGCCTCGCGGTAGCGTGCCACTTGGGAGGCATCGATGATGTCGAAATCCATGGCGCGCAGGCGCAGCAGCACGTCCTCGAGCAATTCGGGGGTGACCAGACCTTCGGGCAGCAGGTTGTTGATCTCGTCGAAGGTCAGGTAGCCCTGGTTGCGGGCCAGGCGGGTCAGCTTGCGCATGCGCTGCTGGACCTCGGGTTGATCGATCGAGTGGAACCCGGACTGGTCCGGGCCGGGGATGGCTGCGGCGTCGACACCGTTTGGGGCGTCGGACTCGGCGGCCTTGGAGTCCGGCGGCAGGTCGGCGGTGGCATCTTGCGGGCGGACCGGGGGGAGGGCGGTGGCGCGACGGCGCTTGCGGCGGCTGGCAGTGATTGGGGAACGGCCGGAGCTGCTGGACGGGGCGTCGGGTTCCATCGGATCTGGAGGCGTGACCAAGGCTCGATGTCGTTTTAATTGGAGGCGGCAGTGGCCGCTCTTCCGGATGCGCCGGCAGCTGCCGCGGAAGTTCATGGCCGGGCAGTCAGGCCCATGACGCGGCGGGCTTGCTTGGAGCCGGTCAGAGTTGAGGAAGCTGCCTGAGCCGACGCTCCAAGTCAAGCACGTGTTTCCTCTGGCTGACAAAGCTCTGGTGAATCGAGGCCAGGTCGTCACCGGCACCGCCCCGGCGCAGGCGGGCCTGAAGCTGGCGCAGGTCCGCCCGCGCGGCGTCCAACTCCAGTCGCTGCCAGGCGCGGCGCATGTCATCAAGCCCGGCTCCGGGTTGGCGGCGATGCAGCAGGCGGCTGAACTGGCGCTCCAGCGCCGGCGGCAGGCTGGCGAAAAAGGCGGCCATGGAGCCGGGCTGGTCGGGATCGATGGCGCTGTCCCAGACCAGAGCCAGCAGTTCGGTCTGCGGCACCTGACTCAGCAGTTCCCGATCCCCCTCCTCGCGCAGCCAGTGCAGACAGTCGGGCTCGGTCAACGCCAGTCGGCACAGCATGGCCACGGTGTTGGACGGATCCGGCAGCTCGCGCTGGTCGCCCTGCGTCCCGCGCTGTTGGCGCGGCTTTGCCTGGCCCCAGTCGGGGTCGCGGCCGCCGGCCCCGGCCGGTGCCCGGTCATTGCCCCCGGGATCGCCATCGGTGCCGGGGCCGGGGGCCTGATGACGGGGCGGGCGCTGGCTCAGACGCGCGAGTTCGCGCTGGGCCACGGCGACCTCGTGCCGCAGCGCCTGGTCGGTCAGGCCCAGCACCATGGCGGTGCGCTGGATGGCGGCGTCCTGGGTCACCTTGGGTTCCACCTGGGCCAGGGTGACGGCCAACTCGCCGGCGATGCGGGTGCGGTCGCGCAGGCTGTTGAGGTCGAGCGAGCCGGCCAGGTGGTCGATTTGGTACTGGAAAAAATCCGCCGCCTCGGCGGTGAGCTGGCGGAAGTGGTCGACCCCCTGCTGGCGGATCAGGGAATCCGGATCCTGCCCCGGAGGCAGGGCGGCGACCCTTACCAGCAGGCCGGCCTGGGCGAGGGTGCCGAAGGCGCGCACGGCGGCCTTGTAGCCGGCGGTGTCGGCATCGAAACAGAGGATCACCTCGGGGGCGTGTCGCCGCAGCAGGCGGGCGTGCTGTTCGGTGAGCGAGGTGCCGAGCGGAGCGACCACATGACGCAGGCCGTGCTCGAAGCAGGTGATGAGGTCGATTTGCCCCTCGCAGACCAGCGCCACCTGTTCCCGCAGGATGTCGCGGCGCGACTTGTCGAGGCCGAACAGCACCCGGCTTTTCTGGAACAGCCTGGTTTCCGGCGAGTTGAGGTATTTGGCGGCCTTGGCCTCGGGATCCAGCAGGCGGCCGCTGAAGGCGATCACCTGGCCTTGGTCGTCGCGAATGGGAAACATCAGCCGGTCGCGGAAGCGCGCGTAGGTGCCGGCGCGTGGATTGGTGTCCTCGCGCAGCGCCAGCAGACCGGCGGCGACCAGGGTGGAGGCATTGAGGCCGTGGTCGCGGGCGAACCCGACCAGCGCGGCGTGGTCGGGCGGCGCGTAACCGAGCTTCCATTCGGCGACGGTTTGTTCCTCCAGGCCGCGTTTGGCCAGGTAGGCGCGGGCGGTCTCGGCACCGGGTGAGTCGAGCAGCAAGCGGTGATACCACTCGGCGATGCGGGTGTGGACGTCCTTGAGCTGGCCCGTGATGCGGGCGTCGCGCATGGCTTCCGGGTTGTCGGCGTCGTGACGCAGCACAATGCCGGCGCTTTCCGCCAGCCGTTGCACCGCCTCTGGGAAGGCCAGGCTTTCGTAATCCATCAGGAAACGGATGACCGTTCCGCCGGCGCCGCAGCCGAAGCAGTGGTAGGCGCCGCGCGAGGGGCTGACGTAGAATGAGGGGGTCTTCTCCTGATGGAACGGGCACAACCCGCGGAAGTCGCCGCCGACACGGCGCAGTTTCACGGACCGGCCGATGACATCGACGATGTCGGTGGCTGCCAGCACTTGTTGGATGACCTCTTCTGCGATTCGAGCCATGGGGCTTCCAGGGGGCGGGGGATCGGCGATTTGCCGTGAATCCGCCCACGTATCAGTTATGGTGGCAACGGGTGCCCGGTGCCACAGACTTGTTGAGTTTTGAAAGATATGAACCACAGCAGACAGAAAGCGAGCAGGCTCGGCAGGCGATCGGCAGCGATCAAAGACCGGGGCCAGGAAGGTGTGTCGGGCGCCCACCCGTGGTGGCGCCGGGGCTGGCGGGCCAGTCTTGCCGCCGGGCTGGCGCTGGCGGCGTTGGCCGGCTGGGCGGGTGGTCCGCCGCATGGCGGCGGGGTGCGCGCCGAATCGCACGACGCCGATGCCGACGCGTCGCTGGACCGGTCGTGGCAGGGCCAGGTGGTGCTGCTGCACCTGCGGGATGCCGATCTGGCCGATGGCCGGGCGTTCGCCAATGTGCGCGCGGTGCTGGACAAGGCGGGCGAGGACGGGGCTGCGGGCCTGGTTTGGAAACTCGACCTGTCGTCGCTGTCGGTCGAGCGGGCGATGGACTATGCCCAGACCCTGGCGCAGGTGGAGATCCCCACCATCGCCTGGGTGGCACCGACAGGCCTTGGCGGCGGTGCCCTGGTGACGCTGGCGGCCGATCGGATCTGGATGGCGCCGGGCGCGTTGGTGGGGGCGGCGGCGCCTGAATATCCAAGCTCGGCCGATTTGTCCGAGGCCGGGCAGGAGCAGTTGTATCGCCAGCGCCTGGCCCTGACCAAGGCCAGGGTGCGCAGCCTGGCCGCCGGCAACGGCCACCCGCAGGAGGTGGCGCTGGCGTTTGTCGACAGTAGCGATACGCTGGAGCGCGGCGGCCGGGTGTTGGTCGAGCGGGGGGACATCCTGATCCTCGATGCCGATCAGGCCATGCTGCCCGGCGAGGACGGTCGACCCCTGCTGGCAGCCGGTATTGCGGCCGAAGTCGACGACCTGCTGCAACAGGCCGGCTGGGACGACCAGGCCGGGGTGGTGGAACTGCGTGCCGATGAGTTCACCCGGATTCTGCAGGACCAGCGTCGGCGCGATCGGGCGGCGATGGCGGCGGAACGAACGGGGCGCACCGAGGTCCCGGAGCGCGAGGCGGACGACCCGGAGGCCGGCGAGGACGCCACCGCGCGCACCGATGCCGAGGCCGACGAGGATGACAACGACCGGCCGTTCTGGCAGACCCGCGAGGATTCCTTCGCCGGCCAGGTGGTGGTGATCAAGGTGGGCATGACCGACTTGATTTCGCCGGCCCGTTTCCGCTTCATGCAACGCATGCTTGAGCGCGCCAGCCGCGAGGGGGCGGAGGCGGTGATCTTCGACATCGATACCCCCGGCGGGCTGGTGTGGGACACCACCACCCTGATCATGGAGGACCTGCAGAAGGTGACCGTGCCGACCTTTGCTTACGTCAACCCGCGGGCATTGTCGGCCGGGGCCATGGTGTCGATCGGCACCGATGGCATTTACATGTCGCGCGCCGGCACCATCGGCGCGGCCACGCCGGTGTATTCCGGCGGCATGGCCATGGGCGAGGACGAGCGGGCCAAGATGAACTCCGCGGTGATGGGCATGGCGCGGGCCGCCGCGCGCGCCAATGGCTACCGCTGGGAGGTGATCGAGGCCATGATCGAGAAGGACCGCGAGTTGATCATCGACGGCCAGGTGCTGTGCGCCGCTGGCGAGATCCTGACCCTCGACGCCACCGAGGCGACCATGTTGTTCGACGGCCAGCCTTTGCTGGCCAAGGCCATTGTCGCCGACCTCGAGGAACTGGCGGCCATGGAAGGCCTGCAGGGCGAACTGGTCGAGGCGGAACCGCTGGCGATGGAATACTTCGCGCAAATGGTCGCCACCTACGCCGCGGTGCTGATCCTGGTCGGTGTGGTCGGCGCTTACATGGAACTGCAGTCGCCGGGATTCGGGGTGCCCGGATTTGTCGCCGTGGCCGCCTTTGCGGTGTTCTTTTTCGGTCACTACGTGGCCGGCAGCCTGGTCACCTACGAGGCACTGGTGGTGTTCGTCCTTGGAGCCTCGTTGATCATCCTCGAACTGTTGTTCTTCCCGGGCATGCTGGTGGGTGCGGTGCCCGGTTTCCTGATGATGTGCGGGGCCCTGCTCTACGTCATGGCCGGCACCGACCTGCGGATTCCCGAGGGCCAGAGCATCCCGACCAATCTGGCCGC
Source organism: Verrucomicrobiales bacterium (assembly GCA_007123195.1). Lineage (GTDB taxonomy): Bacteria > Verrucomicrobiota > Verrucomicrobiia > Verrucomicrobiales > SKLO01 > SKLO01. The sequence continues at coordinate 13,360 of SKLO01000490.1, forward strand.
CTTCGCGGTGCCGCTGCGCAACCTGATTCTCGGCCTGCTGGGTGGGGCGCTGCTGCTGGCGGTGCTGGCACGGTGGCTGCCGGAAACCAAACTGTTCCGCCGCGTGATCCTCGGCACCACCATCGGGGGGCAGCCGGAACTGGCCACCCCCGAGGGACTGACCTTTGACGACATGGACGCGGCCGACGGATCCGCGCCGGCCACCACCGGTGTCGGCAGCAGTGGCGGCAGGGTGGCCGGGTTGGTGGTGGGCGCGACCGGCGTGACGACGTCGGCGCTGCGGCCCTATGGGTCGGCGACCATCGCAGGCCGGACGGTCGAGGTCGTCAGCGAGGGCGGCATGCTGCCGGCTGGCACTCCGGTGCGGGTGGTGGCGCGGCGCGGCATCGAGATCGTGGTGGCCCCGGCGCCCGAAGCGCAGCCCGATCCCGAGCCCGCATCACCGCCCCCCGGCGCGGCGGAGGAATCCGGCGGCATCAGCTCCGGCACGCCACCGGGCTGACCCGGGCACCGGCCCTGCAGGCCGGTCAGGCGGCTTTAGCAGCCGGGTGGACCGGGTCCATGTGGCACCCCCGGCCCTCTGGTCGCGACCCCGCTGCATCGGCCAACCTGTCCGCACTGGCAAGCTTCCTGTTGAATCGGCGGGACAGCGGGTGTTTGATTGCCGCCCCGTCGCCCGTTCCATGGGCTCTCAGCGGTTCCCGCCATGTGGCAAGCCATCCTCAGCAGAATCTTCAAGGCCCGTGAAAAGGTCGCCGGCGACATGCAGGCGGCCTCGCGTCGGGCTGCCAAGAACCGCAAGGCCGCCCGGGCGGGGGGTGCGGACGACGATGACCTCGACGAGGATGGGGTCGAGGACGAGGACGACGAGGGCTACAACGACGTCGAAAAGCCCTTCCTCGATCACCTCGACGACCTGCGCAAGACCATGGTCGGGATCATCCTGACCCTGGTGGTCGGGTTGATCATCTGCTTCAGTTTCAACGCCTGGCTGCTGAAGTTCTTCCAGGCCCCGCTGGGCTGGATCGACGTTGACAAGGTCGAACTGGTCAGCGGCGAGATCGCACCGGTGCTCGATGCCGACGGCGAACAGGTCCGCATCCCGCTGGGCGAGGCCATGGGGGTCACCAGCATCGAGGTGATCGGCACCTTCATGCTGGCCATCCGGGTGTCGATCATCGCCGCCATTATCCTCGGTTTCCCGGTGCTGTTGTATTTCCTGCTCGA
>SKLO01000407.1 GCA_007123195.1 Verrucomicrobiales bacterium
CGGGCTCGACCTGGCCGTCGCCAGCTTCATCGGCCGGAATCGAACCATCGGCGTCCGGTTGGTCGCGCATCTCCTCCGGGGCCGGCTCGTCCTGGTCCGCCGGCGCAGCGGGAACGTCGGGCTCGGGCTCAGGGTCTGGCCCGGCCAACGCTTCCGGGGCGAACGCGGCCACTGCCAGCACGCCCTTGAGCGCGTCGACCGCCCGTTCCAGTTGCCGGTCGCCCAGTTCCACCAGCGACCATTGGTCGTCATCGTTGCGGCCCTCGCCGCGCCACCAGGCCATGACCCTTGCTTCCTCGTCGCTGGTCAGGCTGCTGACGATGTCCGGTTCCACTCCGTTTTCGTGGATCGTGCGGCGACCCGGGGTGTAGTAACGCGCGGTGGTGATCTTGAGCGCCCCGCCTTGTTCCAGCGGGATCACCGCCTGCACCGAGCCCTTGCCGAAGGTGCGTTCCCCGACCACCACCGCCCTGCGCAGGTCCTGCAGGGCGCCCGCCACCACCTCGGCGGCGCTGGCGCTGGCGTGGTTGACGAGCACTGCCAGCGGAAAAGGATCGCGCCCGGCTTCGCGGGTCGGGGTGCGCAAGGGCGGCAGGGTCTGGCCCTCGGCCCGGCCCCTGGTGGTGACCACGGTGGTGTTGGGCGGAAGGAACTCGCCGAGCACCGCCACCGCGGCGTCGAGCAGGCCGCCGGGGTTGTTGCGCAGATCGAGCACCAGCGCCTCCAGGCCCTGCTGCTGGAGTTCATCCAACGCCTTGGCCAGTTCTTCGGCGGTGGGTTGGTTGAACTGCAGCAGCCGCACATAGCCGATCGCCCGCCCGCCCGCCAGTCCCTCGGGCAGCAGCATGACGTCCACCACGCTGTTGGTTCGCAGGGCCTCGCGCACGATGTCGAACTGCAGCAATTCACCGGTGCCGGGCCGCCGCACCACCAGCTTGACCGATTCCCCTGCGGCCCCGCGCAGCCACCGGCCGGCTTCGGGCACGGTGGTGCGGCCCATCACCACCTCGTTGATGCGCAGGATGCGGTCGCCCGGCAGCATGCCGGCGCGCGCGGCCGGGCCGTCCTCGCGCACACTGACGACGGTGACGCTGCCACCGCGCAGCGACAGGGTCACCCCGATGCCGTCGGCGGTTTCATCCTGTTCCTGACGCATCTGCCGGAGCAATTCCTCGCGCATGAACTGGGAGTGCGGGTCCAGCGCCGCGGCCATGCCCTCGATGGCACCGGCCACCAGCTTTTCATACGTGACCTCATCGGCATCGACGTAGTTTTGCCGGATCAACTCCATCGCCCGGAACAATGGTTCCATGGCGGCATAAGGGTCGTCGTCTGCGTCCGCTGCGTCGTCCGCGAGGTCGGGTGCGGGTGCGGGTGCGGGTGTCTGGTCGGGGTCGGACGGATCAGACGGGGGCGACTGGTCAGCGGCTTCGGCGTCCGCTGGTGGTGCTCCGGGCTCGGTGGCGGACGCCGGCGGCGGGCCGCCCGTGGCCATCACCGCGATCATCCACCCGCCCAGCAGCAGTCGCGCCAACAGCATCCCGGTGGCTGGCTGGTTCCCGTTCGATCTCAAGCGATGCCGTTGCATGAATCATTATCGACAGGAACGGCGCTTTGACAACCGGCCGGATGATGACGGCAGCGGCTGACGGAACCGGTTGGCGGCTCAGGTCAGCAGGACGATCAGGGCGCCGGCCATGGCGAGCGCGCCGATCAATCGCCGCAGCAGCACCGAGCGGCCCGTGAGTTGACCCTCCTGACTGCCCAACCAGCGCCCGACCAACCACACCATCACCACCGCGGTGGCGCCGCGGATGCTGTAGAGCACGTTCATCTCCGGTGCCTTGCGGCCAAAGGTCACGGCCAGGCAGATCAGCAGTCCCTGCACGGCAAACATGCCGCTGCCGGGCAGCAACCAGCGCCAGGCGGCGGGCGGCACCTTGTCAAAGCCCTCGCGCACCAGTGGCAGGCAGAGCAACGAAGCCGCCCCCATGAACCACAGCGTGACCGGCAGGAACGCCGCCCGCCCGAAGCCCTCGCTGCCGTAGGCCATGAACAGATCGGTCGAGGCGTAGCCGGCGCAGGCGAGCAACGACCAGCCGACCGCGGCCGTGTTGGCGCGCATCATGGCGAGGCTGCCGCCGGCGATCAGGAACATGGCCGCGGCCGACAGGGCGACCGCCAGCCAGATGCCCGGCGACACGTCTTCCGGCCGGATCATCATGGTCAACAGGGCCACGAACACCACCTTCATGCCCATCATCGGGGTTTGCACCGACACGTCGCCGGCGCGCACGGCCAGCACGGTGCCTACCTGGCCCACCAGGAACACGCCGGCCGCCATCAGCGGCCAGTGAACCTGGCTCCAGTCCGGCGTGGCATCGATGCCCGGGATCAGCGCCAGCCCCAGCAGCGCCAGCATCCAGTTCGACAGCAGGGTCGAGCGCATCACGCCGCCGCCGTGCTGCACCGCCAGCTTGGTCCAGATGCTGCCCAGCGGATAAAGCACGGCCGCCGCCAGCGCCAAGCCATGCCAGAGAGTCAGTTCCACCTGCGATCATCGCCGCCGCCGACCGGTTCCGTCCAGTGGCAAATCCGCGTTTTGTGGTGCCGCGGCCGGTGAGGCCATGTGATGCGGCCGGGCGCCCGGCTCACGTGCCGTTGCGGTCCCGGCCCTGGATCTGGTCCTTGCCCTCGCGCATTTGCACCGGCGAGGCCGGGGTGCGGTCGAGCACAATGCGCCGGCGCCCCCCGCTGCCGCTGTAGCGGCCGAAGCTGAGCACGCCGGTGGGGCATTGCTGGACGCAGGCGGAACAGCGCACGCACTGCGGGTCTTCCATGGGAATGCCCTTGTTGGCGAAGCTCATCACGTCGATGCCCTGGTGGCAGACCGAGGTGCAGACGTTGCAGGAAATGCATTTCGACTTCTCGGCAAAGATGCGGAACCGGCTGAAGCGCGTGTAGACGTGCATCAGCGCCGCCAACGGGCAGGCGAAGCGGCACCAGACCCGGCCGGAGAAGTGGAAATACAGTCCGAAGCCGAGAATGCCCGCCCACAACAGGTCGACAAACCAGGCGTAGCTCCAGGGCAGCACGAAGGTATCCGGGCTGCCGTAGAATCCCAGGTTGAACATGGTGCCGAACACCGATCCCGGCCACAACCAGCCCAGCACCCGCAGCAGCAGCAGCAGCAGCGCCAGCGCCAGGAACAGCTGGCCGACCATGTTGAACCGGTTCCAGAACGGTCCGTGCGGCATCTTGTGCCGGTGGGCGTCGCCCAGGGTTTCGGCCAGCGCGCCGCAGGAACACACCCAGCCGCAATAGGCGCCCTTGCCCCAGCGCCAGATGATGAGCGGAATGATGACGAAGGTCTGCACCAGCGAAACCGCCAGCCAGCCCCACATCGGCTGCTCGGTGAACACGTTGTAGACAAACAGCGGCCAGGCCAGGATCAGGCCGAACGCGCGCCAGTATTCGCGCCCGCTGCCGTAGTCGACCACCGGGAAGAACTCGTCGGCCAGCGTCTTGCCGAGCCCGGCGTCATACCAGCCGTTGAACCCGGCCCAGGGCAGCAGCAGGTAGGGCAGCAGGAACAGCGGCACCACCTGAAACAATGTCAGGGCCGTGGTCTGGCGGGTGATGTAGGGCGTGCGGCGGCGGCGGATGCGGCGGATGCCGAACACCACGATGATGCTGCTGTAGACCAGTGAGAAGACAAAACCCGGGTCGCCCACCACGTAGGACATGGTGCCGGCAAGGGTCGAAGGGTCGGCGAACCGATCCCCCAGCGCCACCCACCAGTCGTTCAGATTGAAGGGAAACCAGTGGTTGTCGCGGAACACCTCGGCCAGCGGCAACCAGGTGCCGGTTTGTTTCCACTGGTAAAGGAAGGTCAGCAGCAGCAGCATCGCCGCCAGCGTGATCCAGAACCTGCGGGTGCGGTCGCCCGCGACCTTCAGCCCCGAACGACGGAAGAAATCCAGCGGCGCCTCGCGGCCGATCATGCTGAAGACGACGTCGTTGTCGAGCTGCCTGGTGGCGCCGGACTCGTTGTCCTTGATGATGACCTTGTCGCCGGTGATTTCCACCGGCGTGGTGTTGAGCGCCAGCGTCAGGTGGCCGGCGGGCCGGTTCTCGCGCATCCAGGCGGCGGCCGCGGTGGTGACCCGCTCGGAGGTCGGCTGGTCGACCCCGATGTCGGCATCCGGATGTTCCACCAGGGCATGGATCTTCTCCA
>SKLO01000394.1 GCA_007123195.1 Verrucomicrobiales bacterium
CCGACCGGCAGCCATTGGACCGCGTCGACGCTGACATGGCCGTTGGTGCCGGCGTTGGCGATCACCACGCTGGCGTCGGCATCGGCGCTGAATGGATAGGTGCCGAGGGAAATGAAGCGGCCGTCGATCGGCGGGGTTTCGCGCTGGTTGATCTGGATCTCCTCCTTGCCGCCGTCGAAGTAGATCGTGGCCGGGGTGCGGTTGCTGCGGTTGTTGCCGGGCACGTAGGAGAAGCGGACCTCGTAGTCGCCGTCGGCCGGCAGGCGGGTGGTGAAGGCGACCGACTTGCTGCCCTTGCCGCTGTTGTCGTCGTGCAGGGCGTGGGGGCCGACGAAGTGGTTGCTGTAGGTGCTCTCGATCCACTCGCCGACCTTGGTGGCCTCGACGTCGTCGAGCACCACGCCGGGCAGGCTGGCGGGATCGATGGAACCCCGCGCGGCGGCGTCGGGCTTGTCCTCCAGCTGGCCGCGCAGGTCGCGGATCCGGCCCCGCAGACCGGCGAGTTGCTGGTCCTTTTCCTCCAGGGCGGCGGCCGTGTCGGCATCGAGCGGCAGGTCGGCGTCGACCCAGTGGGCCACGTTGTCGGTGAGGTTGCGCAGGGTGCGCACGCTGGCGAACATGCCGGCCATGGCATAATAATCGCGCGCGGTGACCGGGTCGAACTTGTGATCGTGGCAGCGCGCGCAGCTGAGGGACAAGCCGAGGAACGCCTTGCCGAACGTGTCGAGTTGCTCGTCGATGATATCCCAGCGCAGTTGCTGCTTGTCCTGCTCCTCGTAGTTGGTGGGGCCGAGCGCGAGGAACGAGGTGGCCACCAGGCGGCGCCGCTGCTCCTCGACGTCCTCTTTCACCTCGGCCGCCAGCAGGTCGCCGGCGATGTGCTCGCGCACCATCTGGTCGAGCGGCCGGTCGTCGTTGATCGATTCGATCACGTAGTCGCGGAAGCGCCAGGCGTCGCGGAACGGCAGGGTCCGGCCGCCGCCGCTGGACTCGGCAAACCGGGTGATGTCCAGCCAGTGCCGCCCCCAGCGCTCGCCGAATTGGGGCGAGGCAAGGTATTGATCCACCATCCGTTCGTAATGTTCCGGCGACGGATCGGCGAGGAAGGCGTCGAGATCCTCCTCGGCAGGCGGCAATCCGGTCAGCGCGTAGCTCAGCCGGCGCAGCAGCATGTGCGGCGGCGCCGGCTCCGACGGTTCGAGCCCGGCGTCCTCCATGCGCGCCAGTAGAAAGTGGTCGATGTCGTTGCGGGGCCAGTCGTCTTGTTTGACCGCGGGCGCGCCGTGCCGCTCGGCCGGTTTAAGGCTCCAGACGTCGCCGCCGGGCAGGGCGCTCACGGCCACCGGGCTGCGGCCGGTGCGCGGGTCGGGGGCGCCGCGCGCGATCCACTCTTCGAGCACCGCCACCTCGGCCGCCGACAGGGGCTCCTCGGGCGGCATCTGGAAGTCCTCGTCGGTGCGATGCACTGCCCGCAGCAACAGGCTGCCGGAGGGGTTCTCCAGATCGATCGCCGGCCCGGAGTCGCCGCCGGTGGCCCAGCCGTCGCGGGTATCGAGCCGCAGGCCGCCGCGGATCCGCTCCTCGGCGCTGTGGCACTGGTAGCAGTTGGCAATCAACAGGGGGCGGACCTGCTTCTCGAAGAACTCAAGGTCGGCAGCAGCGAGATCGGCCGCGCGCATGGAACCCGACCCAATCGAGCAAACAGCAACGGTAGTAACGGCAACGAGTCTGGGGATGGTGGGACGCATTATCTGAGGTTTGGCGGCAGGTGGCGGGCTTGGCGGCAGGTGGCGAGCGTCCACGAGGAAGTCACCCGGACGCTGCCGAGGTTTGCTCATTAAACGAGGGGGAGAACTCCCGCCTTACACCGCTTGTGCAATCGGGTGTCACCGGGCACCTTCTCCACTCGGCAACGGTTCAAGTTGGCCGGAGGGGTGTCACGAATCCTCCCACCCCAACAACAGCTCGAGCAGGCGCAGGTCGATCAGCTTGCGCAGGCACTGGCCCACGCGCTCGAACGTCGCCAGGTCGGCGGCGGTGAACGAGCGCCCGGATTCGTCGAGGTCGCCCTCCGCCTCTCCCGGCGGCGCCAGATGCACCGCGGTCAGCACCCCGCGCAAGCGCCCCGCATAATACAGCGGCACCGCCATCATCGCCCGCGTGCGCATGCCGAGTTCGGTGTCGAGCATTGCGCTGTGGCCGGGGTGGCTCTCGACGTCGTTCTCGCAGAACGATTGGCCCGAGTCGTAAACCATGCTCACCAGGCCGGTTTCGAGCGGCTGGGCAAACCGATGCACATACCGAGGTGCCAGCGGCCCCAGCCCGACCACCGGCAGCAGATGGACCTGTTCCGGGTCGGCCACCCAAACCGCGCCCTCGCTGGCCCGGGTGACGGTCATCACCTGGCGCAAAAGGCTCTGCAGCGGCGGGTTGAATACGGCCGGAAACTGGGTAGGCAGCAAGCCGTCGGCGGCTCGGGTCAGCGCCTGGCGCAGTGGCGATGACGCCGATTGCAGCGCCGGATCGGCGGGCATGGAAAGCGGGCTCGGCTGGGATGAGGCGGTGGCGGCTTGCATGGGCGAAGGACGCTATGGCGTTGACGGGTGGCCGGATCAGGTTGGCCCCGGCCCCTCGAAATCCGGGACCTCAGGATCCGGCCAGTCCCCTCCGCCGATGCTCCCAGTCCATGGTGTGCCGCACCAGTAGATCCATTGCCTGCGGGTTGGTCAGTAGCTCGCGCGCGACGTCGCGCCGCGATGCTTCGTCCAACTCTCCGCGGGTCAAACGTTCGAGCATCTCTCGCAGTTGCGGCGTGACCACGCCACCCTCGCGCCCAGTCACCTCCGGACCGAAATGGCGGAGGAACACCTCGATCACCGCGAGAGGCGATGGGGACTCAGCCTGGGCGTCAAAACCCGGGCCGGAAGATTCGCTGGCGGGCGCGTTCGGATGGGTGATGGCGGACATGTTCACACAGGGTGGTCAGGAGGCGCCTCTCGGGAAGAGGAGGGCGTCAGGTTTGGGGACGGGGAACCAAGGGCTTATATTTACACCAAAGTCCAATGGAAGATGACAAACTTAGGGTGGAATTGCTGGGCAAGGAGGGGCATCCAATACGGTCAGTGGGTGTTGCCTCCGTCCGGACCGCCTTGTCTTGCCCTTTCCGACGAGTCGGGGCCGGGCCTATGCAGTTTTTTCGTCCTCCATCTCGGCTGCTCTTGCGAACAGGTCGATCGAGCCCTCGCAGAGGCTGAGAAAATCCTCCCACTCCAGTTCCAGCCACGGGTCGATGCGCTGGACCTCCGCCAGTGTGTCGCGACGGATCTGTGTGGTGAGGGCCGTGAGCGTGCGGCTGATCCGGCTCTGACTGCAGCTGAACATGCGGGCCACCGCGGCCTGAGGCACCCGGTGGATGGCTACCATCCTCAGCATCAGCAACTCCTCGGGATCGCAGCTGGCGAACGTGTTCAGAATGGCTGTCCTCAGCAGATCGACCAACAGATCCTCGCCCGGCTCGTGCAGGTTGATTCCGGCCACCCGATCGAACGGATCCGCGCCCGAGTCGCGGCCGTCGTCGCCGGCGGGCACGGGCAACTCGCCGCGGAATCGCAGCCTTCGCTTGTGGTCAATCAAGCGGTTCAACGCCGTGCGGGTGAGGAAGGCCTTCAATGATCCCCTGCCGCTGAACCGGTCCAGCAGCGTGCTGCGCCCGCCCTCCGGCCCGAAGCAATCGGCCAACAGATCGGCCACCACATCGTCGGCCTCGGTGGGGGTGGCCCCGCGCCGGATCAGGATCGCCCGCAACTGGCCGGTCAATTCGCGGGTGAGTTGGGCATCGCCCGCCCGGAGTTGGTCCAGCGTTTCGGAATCGGAAGGCGGTGGTTTGCCGGTCAAGGCCTTGAATGGGTTAATCGCCCACGTTGTGTGCTGGGCCGGGCGTGTCAATCGCGGATCGCCGGGTGCCGGGTGGGCAAACGCCGGCAGGCAGAGTGGGGTAGACATTCCTGTCTGCCCTGCCAATGGCCGAGCGATGCCAATGCCGCCGACAGGTAACTGGGGCGGGAGTCAAATACGCAATTGAGCAGGCGACAGCTTTGGCTGTCCCCAGCCCTGGGTTGGCCTCCGGGTCTCGGGTGGTTGCATGCCGCCCTGCCCGGGGTGCCGGGACCGACCGGGCGACTCGGGTTGCCAAGTCGCGCCGGGTGTGGTTTGCTTCGCGCCCGCCCGCGTGGCGC
>SKLO01000036.1 GCA_007123195.1 Verrucomicrobiales bacterium
ACGCCGGTGCCCCGCAGCCCGGCGGCCGAGTCCCATTCGTGATGGAACGGCAGGCGGTAGTGCTGGCGCTCGGTCAGCCGCCCCGCCCCCTGTTCGCGTTCGGTCAGCCATTGGCAGAAGGCGACGGCGTCGTCGCGGTTGATGCCCACAGCAGGGTGGCGGCTGCTTTGCTCGAAGTGATGGCTGGGCTGCCAGGGGTGGCCGCTGGCTTGAAGAAACTCGTTCCATTGGGCCACGGTGGTCAGGTGGCGCGACATGAGGGACGCCTCGCCCTCGATGGGAGCCAGGGTCATGCCCACCGAGTTGGTGACGGCTTGGCCCGACCCCTGGCCGGCGGCCGGCTGCAGGGGTGTCAAGACCACCAGGGCCGGCAGACAGGCTGCGGCGAGGGTGGAGGCAAGTCCGCGGCAGGCGTGGTCCGGCTTCAGCATTGTTGTGGGGGGCGTGGGGGGAGCTTGCATTTCCATGTCCATGTCTGCAGACGCCGGGGGTGGCGGGCGGCGCCGCACCGCTGGTTGCCCGGCTGGATTGAGGAACGCACCTTACCACCGATGTCGGGGGCGAGGCAAGCGAACTGCGGAAGGTTCCGGGCAGGGATGTGGTGGGCAAACTCGCCCGCCAACAGGTCGACCGCACAACAAGGGCCGCCCTTGGCGGGGGCGGCCCTTGTGGATGGGAAACGTGAGCTTGCGCTGCTGTGGACCACCAGGGAAGCCTGGAATTCAGGGCTCCTGTGGTGGCCCATTCTGCGGGTCAGGGGCTGACCACGGGGATGCGCGGCAATCGGCCGATGGTGCGATTGGGGTAGAGGTTCGAGCTGAAGTCGGCCAGCGGTCCGTCGAAGCCGACGAACTCGGTGATCGGAACAATGGCGTAGTCGACCACCGTCCCGTCCTTGCCGGACTTGCCGGAGCCGGATTTGCCCGAAGGATGGCCTCCGAGGGCGCTGCTGAAGGCGCCAATGCCGACCACCGCGAGATTGCGGTCGGAGGCGACGCCGGCGCCGGCATTCTTCAGTTGGGCAAAATTTGCGCCAGCGCCCGGCTGTGGTCCCGGCTGTGGTCCGGCGGCCGGCACAAACCTCAGGGCGATGTAGCTGCTCATGCGGGCCGGAAACTCAGCCACGAAACGGCCGGCGCCGTTGACGTTGCGCTGAACCGCGACCGGCTCGACGGAATCGAGGAAGTTGCGCGGCACCGAGGGGCGGCCCATCCAGTTGCGCTCCTCGTCGAGGTGGGGGAGGGCGTAGGCGTAGAGGGTGCCGGGCACGGAAGCGGACAGAAGGGCGGTGATCCGGTCGACCGGCATCACGGTGCCCAGCTGGACGATCAGGGTGGGCGAGGGATCGTTGGCCGGGAACGCATAGAAGGTGGTGGCATCGTTGTCGATCAACGCGGTCGGGTTGCCGTTTCCGCTGCTCAGGTAGGCCACCTGGCCGCCGGTGTAGATCCGGGCCAAATTGAAATCGAGGTAGCTGAGTCCCGGGTAGAAGGGCACGGCCTCTCCCTGCCCCTGCAGCTGGAGGTTGGCATCCGAGGAGCGGGCCATCCTGAAGGCCGAGGCCGGATCCGTGCCGAACAGGGCCATTTCATGGAAGTCGCTGCCGACCGCCATTTCGAACACGATCCGGACGTAAGTGGCGTCGACGGCACCGAAGCGGATTTCGAGGCCGGTATCTTCGGGTTCGAAGACGACGGCTCCGAGGCCGGTCCACTGGCCGGCCGCCACCTGGCCCTGGGTTTGGGCGCTGAAGAGGGAGATTTTGCCGGCGCCGGCATCATTGTAGATGGTGAACCGGTTGACGGAGCGGGGCATGCCCAACTGCAGGATTTCCTCGGTGGTACCGACTGGAACGCTGGTGTAGAGGGCGGGATCGTCCTTGATGAGCATCGGCTGCCGGTCGGGAGCCGGGCCGAAAAAGTAAGAGCCGAGGTGCTGCCGGGCGACATTCTTGGAATGACGCTGGGTGTCCGACGGGGACAGCCGGGTCCAGCCTTCGGTTGCCTGGACAGCCGAGGTGGACAGGAGCGAGAGGAGAAGAAGGGATACGATCTTCATGCCGAGGGACATTAAACCCGGTATTGGCGGCCGACACAAGGTCGCATTTCGAAAAAACGCAATCGGGGGATTGAAGTTGCAATCCGAACAGGGTTGGAGCCCGGTGCTGGCGGCGGATCGCCGGCCGACTGTCTCACAATTCGGGCGCTGACGGCGCCTGGGCGCCGGTTTGCCGGGCCCTGAAGTGGTGCCTCCGGTGGCCGGCCGGCACTCCGCCGTCCGGCAAATGGCCGATGGAATCCGGCAACCGCGGCCATTTTCCAGTTGCCAGCAGCCCGGGCCGGCTGCCATAATAGGGTGATACCTGTTGCACGAGTCCAGACGCCCGGTATCCTTGAGCCTCCACTCCAGCCAATCCTCCAGTCAATCCTTTCGTAACTGCCATGCACCTCGCCCGTCGTCTGCGCCCCCTGCTGCTTATTCCGGCCCTCGCTGCCGGGATTGAATTCTCCGCCCACGAGGCGGTGGGTCAGCACAACGTCCAACCCAGCCAGACCGGCCTGTTCTTTGACGACCTGAGGGCCCGCGCCCGCCAGGCGGACTCGGGTTATGCGGCGCCCGACGAGGCCTCCTACCGGTTCCAGCGCAGCCAGTATCGGGCGATGGCGGACCCCGAGGTGATGGACCCGATGGCTGAGCCCATGGTGCCCGGCGGCGCGTTGGACGACACCCGGCGGGTGGGAGCCGGCCTGCCGGTCCCCGGGGCCCATACCAGTGGACCGTCCGCCTACTACAGCCACTCCCAGCCTTATGGCTATCCGTTTGCCCAGTATGCCGGCGGCCCGGTTCGCCAGGGCAACCAGTTCTCCCCGACCTACGTGACCGACCCGTTTTCGTCGCAGCGCCGCAACCTGCAGGTGGGGCCGTTCGGCATGGGGTTCGGCCTCAATATCTACGGCGAATACACCGACAACATCGCGCGCTCGCCCAACAAGGTGGACGAGTTCATCGTCGGCACCACCGTGGGACTGTCGGCCGACTGGCCGATCACCCGCTGGCAGCGGCTGTCGCTCAACGTCGGCATCGGCTACGAGCACTACTTCAACAACCCCCAGTTCAACCGCCGCGGCGGGCGCAACGCCAACCTCAACCTGACCCCGAACTCGAGCATCTCGTTTGAGATGCTGTTGGGCAACGTTTACGTGACGGTCTACGATTCGTTCGGCATCAACGACCTCCGAACCGACCTGTTCGGCCTTGATGAGAGCGACTTCTATTACTACTTCTACAACGACCTCGGGATCGCCGCCAACTGGCAGATCAACTCGAAGTGGTCGATGCAATACAACATCAACCGGTCCGACCAGATCCCGCTGGGGAGTGACTTCAACTTCGCCGACCGGTCGATCACTTCGTTCGGCACCTCGGTCACCTACTCGCCCAATGGCGCGGCCTTTGTCGGTGCGGAGGGGTCCGTTTCCCACGTCGACTACCGCACCAGCTTCCAGAACGACGGCTACACCTACAGCTATGGCCTGTTCGCCGGCACGCCGATCACGCGCAACATCAGCATCCGCGCCGGGGCCGGGGTCCAGCACATGCGGTTCGACAGCGGCGGCGACAACCAGGACGACAACACCGAACTGGATGACTTCTACTACAACGTGGCGCTGCAGCACCAGATCAACCGCTACGTGAGCCACTCGCTCAGCTTCGGCCACGAGTCGTCCCTCAACAACGTGTCCAACTTCCGCACCACCGATTACATCCGCTACGGCGTCGGTTACGCGGCCAACCGCACCCGTCTGTCCGCCAGCGTGTTCTTTGAGAACGACCGCGAGTCGGGCGGCTTTGTCGGAGAGAACATCGAGCGGGTCGGGTTCAACCTGTATGGCAGCTACCAGCTGACCCGCGCGCTCAATCTCGGAGCCGGTTACAGCTACGCCGACATCAACAGCGAACTCGGCTTGCGCAGCTACGACGAGCACAGTTTCCAGGTGGACCTGAACTACGTGTTGACCCAGCGCTGGCGCGCCGGCATGGGCTACCGCTACTACATGGTCGACACCAAGGGCACCGACTTCGACTTCGATCAAAACCGGTTTCTGCTGAATTTTTATTATAATCTGTAGCAGGATCGGCTATGATGAGAGAAATGGAAAAAATCACTCGCCACCACCAACGCCTGAGTCGTCCGTTGACGACCGTGTGCTCCCTTTTGCTGCTGTCCATCGG
>SKLO01000469.1 GCA_007123195.1 Verrucomicrobiales bacterium
CGGCGACGCCTGGTCGGACGGCCACGCCGGCGTGCCGCGTCACATCTGGGAATACTGCTACCAGCTCGGCACCAACGTGATTCTCTACGCCCACGCCCAGTATCACCGCTGGCTCGAAAGCGCGCCCGAGCGCTGAGCCGCCCGGCCTTTCATCCTGTCCAAACATCACCCAGTCCGCCATGACCCGAACCCGAACCGCCGCTCCGACCCCGCCGGACCATCCTCACATGACCACCCAATGCCGCGCCCGTCGGCCGGCGGCGCCCGCCCGCGCGCCCGGTCCGGTCCCGATGCTGGCGCTGGCGCTGGCGCTGGTCCTGCTCCCGACCGGGCCGTTGCCGACCCCGCCGGCGGCGGCCAACCAGCTGGGCGCGATGGAGCGCATCGACATCGACACCTTCGCCTCGCTGCGCGAGGTCGAGCGCTACCAGCTGCGGGTGGCGGAAAAATACTTCCTCGACGAGGAATACGCGGTCGCGCTCGACGAGTATGACAAGTTCCTCACCTTGTATGAAGCCAGCGACGCCGCGCCTTACGCGCTGCTGATGTGGGCTCACTGCCAGCGGCGGCTGCGCCATGTCAACACCGCCATCCGCGAGGGTTACCAGCTGGTGATCGACTACTGGCCCGACTCGCGCGAGGCGCGCATGGCGTCGTTCCTCATCGGCGAGGCCTACGTGTCCATCGGCGAGACCGCGCCCGGCGCCGCCGCCTTCCGCAAGGTCATCGAGGATCATCCCGACCACCATCTGGCGGTGCGCAGCAAGCTGGCGTTGCTCGACCTCGCCGAGGTCGCCGACGACCAGCAGCAGATCGACCACTGGCTTGAGCAACTGGCGTTTCACACCGAGCGCACCGAGGCGGCCGAGTCCGACTGCGTGGCCGCCTCGCGGCGGCTGGCGGCGCGGCGCTTCGGCCGCGGCGACCTCGACGGAGCGCGCGAGGCCCTGGCCACCAGCTACGAGGGCGCGCAGGAGGTGCTCGAGCTGCAGGACATCGGCACCGGCATTGTCGGCCGCCAGATCGGCAGCGACGACGAGGCCGTGCAGCGCCGGGCGGCGGCGCTGGGCGCCCACCTGCTGGAGTTGCTGGAGGGCCTGCTGCCGGACGACCTGGCCGACGACGACCAACGCACGTTCACCCGCGACCTGCTGGTGCGCATGGCCGCGGTGCATGGAGCGATCGGCGACCAGGACCAGATTCGCGAGACCTGGGAACGCATGGGGCGCCTGCTCGGCATGGACGACAGCGTGCGCGCGCGGCTGGCCGGCTGGCACAAGTCCAACGACGACCGGCCCGGCGCGCGGCGCATCTACGCCGCCTACGACAATCGGATCAACGGCCGCCGCCAGCTGGTGGCCATGGACCGCGAGGAATCGCTGTGGGACCAGGCGATCGAGGGCTACCGCGCCCTGATCCAGATCGACGAGGATCGCACGGTCGAATACCTGGGTGAAATCGCCGCCTGCCACCAGTCCGCCGGCCGCATTGACGAGACCATCGCCACCTACCAGGAACTCATCCAGGCGGATCCGGACAACGCCGGCGACTACCACTGGGCGATCGCCGAGGTCTACCATGGCGCCGGCCGGCTGCGCGAGGCGATCCAGGCGTTCCGGCTGGCCGACCGCTTTCCGCAGAACTACTTCCGCATGGCCGACTGCCACCGCCGGCTGGAACAGTGGCAGGAGGCACTGACATTGTACCAACAGATCAAGGCCGCCGGCGAGTCGGTGCCCGAGGCCGACCTGCAGACCGCGTTCACCCTTGAGCAGGCCGGCCAGCGCGAGCAGGCGCTGCGCGCGTTCCAATACACCTGCCACACCCACCCGCGCAGCCAGCAGGCCAGCCGCGCCCACGCCCACGTGCAGGAGAAATACGACATCAGCATCACCCTGGGCGGGGCGACGGATGATTGACGGATCAGCGCTTCTTCAACTGCGGGAACAACACCACGTCGCGGATGTTCTCGGCACCGGTGAGCAGCATGATGAGGCGGTCGATGCCGATGCCGATGCCGCCGGCCGGGGGCATGCCGTATTCGAGCGCGGTGAGGAAATCCTCGTCGCTGGCCTGGGTCTCTTCGCCGGCCTGGTGCTCCAGCCGCCGGCGCTGCAGGTCGGGATCGTTCAGCTCGCTGTAGCCCGGTGAGATCTCCTGGCCGTTGATCACCAGTTCATACACGTCGACCACGTCGGGATCGTCCGGATTGAGCCTTGCCAGCGGGATCAACTCCTTCGGCACATGGGTGACGAACAACGGATCGAAGGTCTTCTCCTCGATCAGCTTCTCGAACACCTGCTGGGTGACCTCGTAATCCTCCATCTGCGGCGAGGTTTCCACCCCCAGCTCGCGCGCCCGTTGCACGCGTTCCCCGGGGCTGTAGTCCCACCATTGGGGATCGATCCCGGCCAGCAGTTCGCGGTAGCTGGCGCGGCGCCAGGGGCGCGACAGGTCGAGCGTGCGGCGCACATTGCCTTCCTCGTCCTTGTGCTCGATTTTCAGACCGCCGGCGAAGGTCTCCGCCAGGTGACACACCAGCTCCTCCACCAGTCCGGCCATCTGCCCGAAGTCGGCGAACGCCCAGTAGGCCTCGAGCATGGTGAACTCGGGATTGTGCCGGCGGCTGATGCCCTCGTTGCGGAAGTTGCGGTTCAGCTCGAACACCTTGGTGTAACCGCCGACCAACAGCCGCTTGAGGAACAACTCGGGCGCGATGCGCAGGAACAGCGGCATGTCGAGCGCGTTGTGCCAGGTCTCGAACGGCCTCGCGGCGGCGCCGCCGGGCACGTCCTGCATCATCGGCGTCTCCACCTCGAGGAAACCGCGCTGCTCGAACCAGACGCGGATGGCGGACAGGATGCGGCTGCGCAGGATGAACAGCTCGCGCGAGCGCTGGTTGGAGATCAGATCAAGGTAGCGCTGGCGGTATTTGATCTCGGGATCGGCCACGCCGTGCCACTTGTCCGGCAGCGGCCGCAGCGACTTGGACAGCAGGGTCAGCTCATCGGCCTTGACCGACGGCTCGCCGACCTGGGTGGTGAAGGTCTCGCCGCGGATGCCGAGCCAGTCGCCGATGTCGATCTGGTCGCGGAACATCTCGAACGCCTCGTCGCCGACGGCCTTCTTGTTGACGTAACCCTGGATGCGGCCGGTCAGGGTGGAGAGGTCGAAGAACGCGGCCTTGCCCATGATGCGCCGGGCGGTGATGCGTCCGGCCACGCTGACCTGCAGGCCGTCGGCAAAGTCGGCCCGCAGTTGTCCGGGATCGTGGGTGGTGGCGAAGGCGCCGCCGAACGGATCGATGCCGCGCTGGCGCAGGGCCTCCAGTTTGGCACGGCGCACGGCGAGCAGCTGGCTTTCGGATTCGCTGGCAGATGGATCGGAATCGGTCATGAGTGGGAGCAGCACATCGTCCATGCCGCGCAAGCCCTCTATCCAAGCACAGCCTGAAGCCGCTGCAACAGCGCTGGTGGGGTCTGATCTGCTTCTCGACAGCCGGCTGGCGTTGGTGCATCGCGCGGATGGCTGGCTGGCGGTGGCCGATCTGCACCTCGGCTACGCGCTCGAGCGCCGGCGCCGGGGCGGGTTGTTTCCCGCTTACGGCGACGACGAGTTGCGGCGGCGCCTGCTGGCGCTGCTGGAGGATCACCAGCCGCGCACCCTGATCCTGCTGGGCGACATCATCGACGGTGCCGCGGCCCCCGAGCCGGGGCTCGAACTGCTGCGGGAACTGGCCGCCCGCCCGGGACTGGAATTGGTGGTGCTGCGGGGCAATCACGACCGGGCGCTCGACCGTGCTGGTGCTGGCGGCGGCGGCGACAGCGCGGAGTCGGCGGCTGGTGTGTCGCTGGCGCGGGTGCACCGCCGGGGCCGGTTCGTGTTTCATCACGGCGATCCGGCCGGCGCCCGCGCGGCCGCGCTGGTGCTGGCGGAGGCCGGACCAGGGGCCATCGAGGTCAGCGGGCACCTGCATCCGGCTGCGGTCCTGCGCGATGGCGCCGGCACCAAGCTCAAGCTGCCGGCCCTGTGGCGGCGCCCGGCCGCGGAAGGAGGGGTTCGCGAGCGGTTGGTGCTGCCGGCGTTCTCGCCGTGGTCGGCCGGCAGTCCGCCCGAGGGCGTCATGCGACCCGGGCGCGGCGGTGGTCGCCGCAGTGGCGGCGCGGGACGACCGCGGCGGCGCGGCGCAGGCGCCGATCCTCCGGCACAGGACCAGTCACCGGCACCGGAG
>SKLO01000232.1 GCA_007123195.1 Verrucomicrobiales bacterium
CTGTAGCGCCATCCGTGGTTCGGGTTGACGACGTGGTCGGGCCGGAAGTTGCGGAGCATCTCGCGGCCCCATGCCAGCGTCTCATCGGGCTCGTCGCCATCGACGACCATGCGCAGGTGCCAGACATCCAATTGCTCGAAAGCGGCATCCAACTCGCCGTCGAGCCAGGCCTTCTCGAAATGGAGGTAGCGTCCCACAGGATCCACCGTGGCCGGCGCATCGACCATGGTCTGCGGATTGTCCTGCCCCACCGGCGTCGCGTGTTCAAGTGCGATCGCCAGCGCCAGCCTTTCCAGCACGCCATCCGAAGCCTTGTCGCTGGCCTTGCGGATGTCCGTGTAGATCTGCATCGCCCGGCCGTAATTGCCGCCCGCCGCACCGTCAGCAACCAGCATCCTACCCATGAGCCCGGCATCCGCAAAAAGCTGATCAATCAGCTCGGCCTGCCCCCTGTCCTGCTGCGCGAATTCCGCAAGGCCCGCGGGGGTGGCTTCGCTCATGACCACGTATTTCGCCAGCTTGCCGTCGAGCGCGTCGCTGGCCAGGAACATCTCCACTTGGGCGGTCTGTGAGGTGTCCGGCAGCCCGGAGGCGAGTTCAGCCCGCAGCTGCTCAGTCATGGCGGCATACCCGGCCTCAAGGCTGCGCCCCGCTTCGGTAAGCCGGGTTTGGTGGTCTGCTTCCTGTGAGGCGGTCGCGAGACTCGCGGCCCCGACCGCCAGCGCGATCAATGTCATCCGGATTTGTTTCATGGTTGTTGTGCGGTGGGTCTGCGTGGTTCCTGCACCCGGACGATAGACTCGATGTCGCAGCATTCCCAGACGAAAATGCGCAACGCAGGCTACCCGGATCCGGGCTGGTCGACCCGGTGGCCGGACGCAGGCCTCCCATCATGCCATCGGTGGTTCTACCGGCATTGCGCGATCGCCTGTTCAAAGTCGGCCATCACATCCTCAGGTTCCTCCAGGCCGATCGACACCCGGGTGTAGCGCGCGGGCACGCCGGTGGCATTGTCCTCCTGGCGCTGCATCACCCGCGTGACCGGGTCGCCGAGGCTGGTTTGGTTCACCATCAACTTGACATGCCTGCCCAGGCCATGGTGGACGGCGTCGCTCTTCCACTCGATGCCCAGCATGCCCCCGAAGCCCTTCAGCGCCCCTGTTTCCGCCTGCGGGTTCCACGATGGCAGGCCGCCATAACGCACCCGTGCCACCGCCGCATGCGACTGGAGAAACGCGGCCACCATCCGGGCGGAACGGCAGTGATGGCGCATCCGCAGGGGAAGCGTCTTCACTCCCTGCGTGACGAGGAAGGCGTCCATGGGACGGAGCAGGCCGCCAAGCCAGTTCTGCGCATGGGAAATCCGGTCCACGAGTTCCTTCCGGCCCGAAACCACCCCGCCCATGGCATTGCCATGGCCGCCGATGTATTTCGTGACGCTGTGAATCACCAGGTCGGCACCGAGACGGAACGGTTGCAGCAGATAGGGTGTCAGCCAGGTGTTGTCCACGACCACGGAGGCACCGGCGTCCTTGGCGACCTTGATCAGGGCCGGCGTGTCGAGCACCTCCATGGTCGGGTTCACGTAGGGTTCGAAATGAACGAACTTCGCGGGCCTGGCCTTCAGGGATTCCGCGAGGTTCGCAGGGTCGTTCATGTCGACGAACCGGACCTCGACCCCCCACTCCGGCAGGTGGTCGCGGAACAGGGTCATCACCCAGTCATAGTTGCAGCGGTGGGCCACCATGCGATCGCCCGGCTTGAGCAAGGCCATGTAGGTTTGCGAAATGATGTCCATTCCGCAGGAGCCTCCGGCGGCCGCCGGGGTGCCCTCCAGTTCCATGATCTTGCCCAGCAGCGGGGCCACCGTCGGGTTGTTCAGATTGCCCGGCCGCTGGTAGCCCGGGACCGCCTTGTCCTGGCTGATCGGCGTGACCTGGAAGCCTTTCTGCTCGCCGTGATGGATGGCCTGGGACCCGAACCGCCTACCCGAGTCTGACGTGAAATTTGCGTCGAGCAGGTTCCCCAAGGGCGGGACCGCGGGCGGAGTGGCCGTATCGCCGGCCGCGATGCCCGGAACGGCCGCACCGGCACCAAGTAGAGTTGTGGCTTTCAGGAATTCGCGTTTGTTCATTTTTCATGGCCACTTACCCATCCGAGGGAAAATTCTCCTCATGTCAGGACTGAACATCCGGGGCTTCGGGTTGTTGTTTGACCTCGGTCTTGAGTCGCAGGGGGCCTTCGGGTTTCGCCTTGCCAGCGGGCGTTTTGGCTTTGGGTTTCGCTTTCGTTTTGGCCTTGCCCTTGGGTTGGCCGGCTGCAACCGACGCGGGCGGGGCGGGATTCTCGGGTTCGTCCTGCACCGGCAGCACGTTGATGTCGACCTTGACCGGCACCGCGCGCAGGCCATGCACGATCTCGGACAGTTTCTGGATCGTGAGGTCGGCGAGCACGGCGGGTTCGGTGCGCGCGGTGGCGGCGGTGTGCACGGCCTCGCGGATGTGGTCGAGCCCTTGGGAGAACAAAGCCAGCTGGCCGACCACGCGGCTGACGGGGTCGTTGTCGCCGGCGCCGCCGAGGAACTGGTTGCGCTGGAAGGTGGATTTGATGTCGTCCCAGCGCTGCCGCTGTTCGTCGCTCATGCGGTGGCGCAGCTCGGCCAGCTTGAGCAGGTTGGCCTCGGCGCCGGTGGTGAGGTTCTGGGCCTCGTTGCGGTAGTGGTCGTCGATCTCGGCCTCGACCTCGTCGTCGGTCATCACCGCCACGATCTTGGCGGTGATGCGGTTCATGTTGCGGTAGCTGCCCTGCAGCTTGAACGGCGGTTCGGTGCGGTATTCGTCGGCCTGGGCGGCGGACAGGATGTATTCGCGGTTGACCACCAGCATGACGTCGCGCACGCGGCAGAGTTTTTTCATCACCGACAGCATTTCGTCGATTTCGTCGGCCGAGTAGTTGCCCTCGAAATCGACGCCCTCGCGGCTGCCGGTGGTGGCGATGCGGATGAGGGCGCGCACGTCGGCGTTGCCGCGGCCGGACAAGCGGTTGAGCGCGGGGTTGGAGGTGACGGCGTTCTCGAGGTAGGACTGCTCGAAGGCCTCGCGGTGGTTGCCGGCGACGTCGCCGAGGTTGTAGGTGTCGGCCCGGTTGGCGAGCATGTCAGGCAGCTGGAACTTGTCGCCGCTCTCGGTGTAGGGGTTGCCGGCCATGATGACGGCGACCTTGCGGCCGCGCAGGTCGTAGGCCTTCGACTGGCCGCGGAACACGCCGTCGATGCGCCGCTGGGCGTCGCATAGGGGGATGAACCGCTGGAGGAACTCGGCGCTGCAGTGCTGGATGTCGTCGAGGTAGATCATCACGTTGTCCCCCATCTCGAGCGCGAGGTTGAGTTTCTCGACCTCCTCGCGCGCGCTGGCGTTGGGCGCCTGGGTGGGGTCGAGCGAGGTGGCGCCGGTGCCGAGCACGGGGCCATTGATCTTCACCAGGGTCATGCCGAGACGGTTGGCCACGTATTCGACCAGGGTGGTCTTGCCGTAACCGGGCGGGGAGATCAGCAGCAGCAGGCCGCTGCGGTCGGTGCGCGCGCCGTCGCCGAGCGCGCCGATCTGCTTGGCGAGGTTCTCGCCGATGACCGGCAGGTAGGCCTCGTCGATCAGGCGGTTGCGCACGAAGGCGGTCATCACCTGGGCGCGGAACTGGTCGAGCCGCATCTGATTGCGGCGGGTTTCGAGGATCCGGTGCTTGAGTTCCTGCAGGCGGCGATAGGCGGGCACGTCCTCGGCCTCGAACTTTGTCAAGCGGGCGGTGAAGTCGTGGAAGTCGACCTGCATGGCGCCGTTGTCGATGCGCGGGTGCTGGCCGAGCAGGTGGTCGAGCGTGGCGCTGGTGTGGAGCGGGTCGACGTCGTGGCCGGCGGTGGTGCCGAGCGCCATGTGGGCGGCGGCTTCGGCGATCCAGCCGATGGCGCCCGGGTCGGCGCGCCGTGCGGCGGCGGCCTCGCCGGCCTCGCCGGGCAGGTTGTCACCGGCCGAGCGCTGCAGCGCGGTCAGCCATTCGCGGTGCAGTTCATACAAGGCCAGCGGCTGGTCGGCCAGGGCCTGGCATTGTTCCCGGAACTCGTCCTGCATGCGCTTGGCCAGCAGGAAGTGGTCGAGGTCGTGCATCCATTCGCCGGCGGTGGGCGAGCGCGGCCAGCTGGTGTCACTTTCCAGCAGGGCGGCGCCGAGGAA
>SKLO01000589.1 GCA_007123195.1 Verrucomicrobiales bacterium
CGCCAGCGATTCCTGATGCCAATAGTGCGTGGCCAGGTGGTGGTGCTGATGATCCGGATCGGCGAGCGCGAGCCAGACGTTGAGGTCGGGCAGATCAAGGTCGGCCATGGGCGTCTTCGGTAGCGAGGATCGATTCGACCTCGCGATTGCTGCGGGCCGGGTGCGTTGCGCGGGTGGGCTTGCGGATGACCGGCAGCGGGCTGCGCGATCGCAGCCCGGAGAGTCCCGAAGGCCGCTGCAGACCGTTCTGGATCAACTCCGCCACCAGGTCCTTAAGCTTGAGTCCTCGCAGGGCGGACCCGGCCTTGAGCTGACGAAACAAGGGGTCAGGCAGGTCGAGGGACGTCCTCATAAAAGCATTTTTTTGCAGCATTCAGACCTTTTCAAGCCGGAAGTGAGCCCGTGATGAGCCCTGCGCCCCCTCTCCCCATTCCTCATTTCCCCCGCCACCACCCGCCTGTCGTCCATCAACCCTGGTGTGCCGGCTCCTCACCCACGGGTTGACAAGCCCGCGCCCCGCCCGAGCTTGAACGCCGCCAACTGATCCAGCCCGCTACCCCGCCAACCATGACCACCCCCAAGTCCAAGCCCGCCACCCCCTGCCCCACTCCCGCGCCCAATCGCCACCCCGCCCGGCCAACGCCCGACCGGGGCTGCGCCCCGCTGACCTCCCGGCTCGCGCGGGCGCTCGCCTTGCTGGCCGCGCTCTGGATGCCGCTCGCGGCCACCGCCGACGAGCTGCCGAACATCGTGCTCATCATCAGCGACGACCAGAGCTTCTTCGACATCGCCGCCAGCGGCAACGACGAGCTGCACACCCCCCACCTCGACCGCCTGACGGCCGAGGGCACCCGCTTCACCCACGCCTACAACATGGGCTCCTACTCGCCCGCCGTGTGCGTGGCCAGCCGCTCGATGCTGGTCACCGGACAATTCCTCTGGCACGCGCAACGCATCGACCGCGACCAGTGGGCCGATCAGGGCCGCTACTGGCCGCAGCTGATGCGCGAGGCCGGCTACCACACCTCGTTCGCCGGCAAGTGGCACGTGCCCGGGGCCAACGCCCAGGCCCTGTTCGACCTCACCCGCCATATCCGGCCCGGCATGCCGAACGATTTTCCCGAGGGTTACAACCGCCCGATCGAAGGCCAGCCGGACCCGTGGAGCCCGTCGGACCCGCGCTGGGAAGGCTTCTGGCGCGGCGGCACCCACTGGTCCGAGGTGCTGGCCGAGGATGCCGAGCACCTGCTCGCCGCCGCCGCCGAGGCCGCCGACGAAGGCCGGCCGTTCTTCAGTTACCTGGCCTTCAACGCCCCCCACGACCCGCGCCAGGCGCCACAGGAGGACGTCGACCGCTACCCGCAGGCCGAGGTGCGGCTGCCGCCCAATTTCCTGCCCGAATACCCCTACAACGAGGCCATGGCGTCCGGCCGCCGGCTGCGGGACGAGCGCCTGGCACCGTTCCCCCGCACCGACTACTCGGTCCGGGTCCACCGCTCGGAATACTACGCCATCATCACCCACATGGACCGCCAGATCGGTCGCATCCTCGAGGCCATCGAGGCCACCGGACAGGCCGACAACACCTACGTGTTCTTCACCTCCGACCACGGCCTGGCGGTGGGACAGCACGGGCTGTTCGGCAAGCAGAACATGTATGATCACTCGCTGCGCGTGCCGTTCATCGTGCGCGGGCCCGGGATCGCTGCCGGCAAGGTCATCGACACTCCGATCTACCTGCAGGACGTGATGCCCACCGCGCTGGAACTGGCCGGCGTGGAGATTCCCGAAACCGTGCATTTCAACAGCCTGCTGCCGCTGCTCCAGGGCACCGCTGACGCCGCGGGCCGCGCCGCCGCACCGCCGTATGCGGCCATCTACGGCGCCTACCTCGACCGCCAGCGCGCGGTGATCGTCGACGGCCACAAGCTCATTCTCTACCCGACCGCGCGCCGCGTGCGCCTCTACGACCTTGAAACCGATCCCGACGAAACCAACGACCTCGCCGCCGACCCGGACATGCGCCCCCGAATGACCGCCATGCTGGCCGCACTGCGCGAACTGCAGGAACACACCGGCGACACGCTCGACCTCGACCAGGCGTTCGGCGATCCCGATCAATGGATCACCGAGTCGGAATCCTGACCTGTTGACCCGCCCCGCCGCTCCCCGACGCACCGCATCACCAAGGTCTCGCGCACGCAGGGACCGCAGAATGAATGGGCCCCCTTCGACCGGGGTGCGGGACGCTCGTTCCCTCGCCCTGCTTGCTTCCCGGATGCCCCCCGCCGGCTGCGGATGGAGCGTTTGCCCAAGCCCGCCTACGGCTGCGGCAGCGGCACCTGCACCGGGTGCATCAGATAGCCGATCAGATCCCTCACCAGATGCTCCGGCAGCGGCTCGATCAGCCCCTCGGGCATGATCGACTGGCCACCGGTTTCAATCGCCACGATGCGCTCCCGTTCCAGCCGCACATCGCCGGTCACCGTGCGCAGGGTCAGCAGGTCCGCCCCCTCGCCAGCCCGAACCCCGCCGATCACCCGGCCGTCATCCATCGTCACGGTGGTCAGCCGGTAGTCCTCGCTGACCACTGCGTTGGGATCGAGGATGCGGTCAAGCAGGTAGTCCAGATCGGCCCGGCCCGAGCCGGTCAGGTCCGGCGCCAGATTGCCGCCCTCGCCATACATCCGGTGACAGCTGGCACAGAGCGATTGGAACACCACCCGCCCCATGCCCCGGTTCGCCGCCGCCAGCGTGTCCTCGTCGAGCACCTTCTTCCAGTGCTCCACCCGCTCCCGGCGCCGCGCATCCTCCGTGATCAGATCGCCCCAGTGCGCCACCACCTGTTGTTGGTCAATGCCGTCGCCCAAGGCCCGCAGCTGCCGCACCTGGTGCGCCGCCACCTCCCCGGGATCAATCCGGCCCTGCCCGATCTCCTCCAACAACGCCGCCGCGAACTCCGGGCGCGACACCAGCGCGTCCATCGCCCCGGGCCGGTCCTCGGCGTGGAACCGCGGGTAGCGCCGCGCCAGCTCGCCCCCCAATCCGGTGTCGGCCATCGCAGCCAGCCCCAGCGCCGCCGCACCCGCCATGCCGCGAGTCCCCAGCAACGACTCGCAAACCTCCCGTGCGTCCTCCGCCCCGGCCTCGACCAGCGTCGCCAGCGCCGACCGCCTCATTGCCGGCTCGGCGTCGCCGTCCAGCGCCAGCCGGCGAATCTGCTCCAGCGCCCGGCCGTCGCCATACACCGCCCCCAACTCCTGCAACCGCCCCATGGTCCCCTCGTCCGCCAGCGGCATCGCCCGCGTCAGGAACCGGTCCCAACCCTCCGGAGCCTCCACCCGCCGCCGACCTTGGGTCGCATCGGCCAGCCCCTGCACCACCGCCGCCACCCACGCCGCCGCGTCCCCCGATCCGGCCGCGGCGTCCCCGGAGACGCCGTCCGTGCCTTCCCCTTCCTCTCCTCGATCTCCGGCCGCGGATTCATCCCCCCGCCGCCCGCCGCCAGAGTCCGCGGGCATCGACGCCAGCAAGCGCACCAGCGCCGGGGCGGTCGACTCGCCCCCCTCCGCCAGGCTGCGCGCCATCCATCGCAGCGTGTCCGGCCACACCGGTCCCGCCGCCATTTCCGCCAGCTCCATCGGCCGGTCGCTCCACAGCGGCATCAATCCAAACCAAACCAGGTCCGGCAGGTTGGCGTCGCCGGCATCCTCACGATGCCCCATCAGCGCCGCCGCCAGCGGCGGCCGCCAGTGCGTTGGCAGGCGCTGCAGGGTCGATGCCAGCGTCAGCCGCACCAGCCCCGAGGGCTCGTCCTCCGCCAACCGCACCAGGCGCGCCGCCAGCGCTTCCTGATCCGGCCGGTCAAACCCGGTCATCCGCACCCGCCCCAGCGCGTCCAGCGGCCAGGGGTCGGTCAGCAACCGCACCGCCCATACCCTCACATGTTCCTCACCATCGTCCAGCAGGCCCGTCAGGGTTTCGCGCGACAACTGGCCCAGCTCGTTCAGCGACCACAGCGACCGCAGCCGCACCGTGGCCTCCTCGCCGGGATCCAGCGCCAGCGCCATCAGCCGGCCGGCCAGTTCGTCGGCGGCTTCGCCGGATCGCGACCAAGGGTCCGGCGCCGCCAGCAGCCGCCGCCACTGGCGTTCAAACCAGACGTTGTCGTGCCGCATCACCCGCTCCGCCAGATCGGCCGTGAACTCCCCGCCGGCCAG
>SKLO01000213.1 GCA_007123195.1 Verrucomicrobiales bacterium
CAAGTCACGGTCGGGCCTCTCATGGTCGCAGGCGTCCGGACCTGAATCTGAAGCCGACCGAAGCCCATCTTGAATTCCCGCCACCTAAAGCCGAGACCGTCGAAGCAAGGTTTCTCCCTCACCATCACGCTGTCCCTGATGGTCCTGCTTAGCCTGCTGGCGGTCGGCATGTTGGGCCTGTCCTCGGCTTCGCTGAGGAGAGCCGCCCAGGGCGAGGCCATGCGGCAGGCACAGGCCAACGCGCGCATGGCGCTGATGCTGGCGCTCGGTGATCTGCAGGTCGAACTCGGTCCTGATCGGCGGGTCAACAGCGCAGCCGCCATCGATCCGGATGCGCTCCCCGTCTACGGCCGATGGCTGGCGGTCTACGATGCCTGGAGGGCCGACGAGCCGCAGCGGCCGCAGGCCAACGCGAGGTTCCGCCGCTATCTTGTCTCCGGGGACTTGGACACGTTGCGCGATCGCGACTCCGCCAAAGCCGCCCTTGGCGGGGAAACGCTGGAGATTCTCGGCCGGGGAACCCTTGGCGCCGGGGCTCAGGACGACTATGTGCGAGTGGGCCTGGTTCCGGTTGAAAGTCCCCGCGGAGGCTATGCGTGGTGGATCAGCGATGAAAATTCCAAGGCCAAGATCAATGCCGGCCGGGACCTGCCCGACACGGTGACGCCGGAGCTGCTGGCGCTGCAGAACGGAGGTTCGGTGCCGGGAACCGGTTTCAGAATGCTGGATGCGCTTGTCAACCTCGAGGTCACAGGCCGCGAACCTTGGGAACTGGGCGACGACCTGCGGGCCAAGAGCTTGACCATGGGCTCGGTGGACCTCCTGCCGGGAGCCGTCGGGCCCGTGGGTCGGCATTTCCATGACCTGACCACGACGAGCTACGGCCTGCTCACCGACGTGCGCAACGGCGGCCTCAAGCGCGACCTCTCGCTCTACCTCGAACAACCTCACAGCCCGCAACTCCAGCAACCGCTCTACACGGTCAACGGCTCGGCCGAGGTCAATTTCAGCCCGGATTCCGAGTCCTTCGGCAACCTCGACATCTACTCCGGCATCACCATGGAAGAGTTGTGGCTCTACTACAATCTGTACAAGGAAGTGCTCCACAACCGCCCGGCCAGCAACGATGACCGGGTCGGTCGTCGTCCGGCCGGGTTTCCGACCCTGCTATCGGGCAACTCCCGCGACGCGGTCATCAGCGACAGGTTCTATCCCTACAAGCGTCGGGTTTATTCCCAAGTGAAATACATGCTCTCGCTGGCGGCGGTCCCCAATGGGTCGGAGCCTGAAAAATACGACCTCCGCCTGGCCGTCGATCCCGTGGTGGTTTTGTGGAATCCTTACAACGTGGCCTTGGAATACCAAACCGGCGGCTTCACCACAGTGGGCTTCACCGGGCTGCCCTATGACGCGGTGTTCGAGACCCCCGACGGAACCGTGAGTGTGCCGTTCAGCCAGTTTTTCAACTTCCAGAACGTCAACATCATCCAGGGCCAGATCGGACGGGATCACCCCATCGTGTTGCAACCGGGTGAGAGCCGGGTGTTCTCGCGGGTGGATGACCGGGGCGA
Organism: Verrucomicrobiales bacterium; assembly: GCA_007123195.1. Classification (GTDB taxonomy): domain Bacteria; phylum Verrucomicrobiota; class Verrucomicrobiia; order Verrucomicrobiales; family SKLO01; genus SKLO01. Next base: position 1,572 of record SKLO01000213.1, read on the forward strand.
TGTCCTGTCATCGGGCTGGCGTTACACCGAGGGCACGTTGCTCAATCACGCCAATTTCCCCAAGCTGCTTGACCGGTCCGCTACCGTCAAGCTGACGATCAGGCCGGCCGTCAGCGGCGGTTATCTCAACTATGTCACCTACTGGTTCGGCCCCCGCTTTCCGAACCCCGCCCTGCAGTCAGGCACCCTGATTCTCCGTGGCGACACCGCGCTCGGTGATCTGCCGACCATCACCACTCCCCAGACCATCACCGTTGGCAATGTTGTGGACGAGATCAAAATTCCCCACATGCTGCTGAGCTATCACATGCGCACCGAGACCGACGACCGCACCCCTTCGAAGTCCTGGATCTGGAGCAACCCCTCGATCTCGTTCAGGATTGCGCCGGATAGCAGTCAGGATGTCCGTCTGGTTCACCAAATGGAGGTCAACGTGACCGCAGTCAGCACCTGGGAGAACCCCCACGTGCAGATCACTCCCGGCAACCAGGCCTACTGGGGCGGCGGAGTGCGGGCGGATTTCGGGGTGCCGTTTTTCACCCTGCGCGGTGTGCCCCTGACCCCGATCAAGTCCATCGCCGCCTTCCAGCACGCCGCCGCCAACGGTTTCCGAAGGTATTGGAAAGACAGTCATGTCAGCACCGGGGGGCTCGGCACCTTCCCCGCCAATGCCGATTCCCTCGACGGCCACCGCTATCTGGCACCCATGGGCTCCAAGTTGATCGGCAATTCCTTCGCCCACCCGCTGATCCCGCCATCGCAAGCCCGTCATCAGGTGATGGCCGCCGATAACCAAACCGCCAATCCGACTGCGGCTCCCGTGCCGGTGGCGGATCACGCCTGGCTGGCCAATGCCGCGCTGTGGGATTCGTGGTATTTCTCCTCCCTGACCCCGCAGACCGCCCATCCTTTCCGCGCCAACCCGCGCAGCTTGCAGCAGGTGTTTGATGACTTCTTCCCGGAGGCGGCGACCGAACAACCGGTGCCGCTGCCGACCGTCCGCATGACACCCTACCGTGGCGCCAACGACCAGGAGGTTCGCTCGCTCGTCAACAACAACACGCCCGCGGCAGACGCCTACCGCAAGCTGGCGGCACACCTGCTGGTGGACGGCGCTTTCAACGTCAACTCCGTTTCGGTCAACGCCTGGAAGATGCTGCTCGGCAGCCTGCGCGACCACGCCACCGCCCGCATGAACCTAGCCTCCGGCGGTCTGGCCGTGCGGCCAGCCGATTCGGAGCAGACTCCCGTGAGCGGCCTGCTGGTGGCCAACAACGATCTCACCGCGCCAACTCCAGACACCACGGAACCCAGCCAGTGGACCGGTTTCCGTTCCCTCAGCGACGAAGAGATCGACGCCCTGGCGACGGAACTGGTGGAGGAGATCAGGCTGCGCGGTCCGTTCCTCAGTCTCTCGGACTTCGTCAACCGCCGTCTTGGCAATGATTCCAATCTGGCCCGCCACGGCGCGCTGCAGGCCGCCATCGAAGCCGCCGGACTCAACGGCGAACTCGATCAGGGATTTCGCTCGCTGGGATCGATCTCAGGCACCGCCTTTCCCGAGGCCGGCGAGGGATCACGAGCCGCCGGCATCCCCGGATACATCAGCCAGGCCGACCTGCTCACCCCGCTGGGTCCCGTGCTGCAGGCCCGCTCGGACACCTTCACCATCCGCACCTACGGTCGCTCCACCGATCGCGATGGCAACGTGCTGGCCGAGGCCTGGTGCGAGGCGGTGGTGCAGCGGGTGCCGGATTACGTCGATCCCGTCGATGAACCGGGAGTGACGCCTGCCGGCCTTTCATCCCCGGTCAACCGGACCTTCGGACGGCAGCTGCGGGTGGTATCCTTCCGCTGGTTGAACGCCGGGGAGAAGTGATCGGGGCGCGATGGCTGCCCAGGCGATGTGTGTCGATCCTTGATGTATGTTCGTATGAACCCGGGCGCGGGACGTGCGGAAGCGGTGCCGTGTCCACTTGATCCCGGCGGGCGCTCTGCGGCCCCCGAACACGATATTGCGCGCGGGTGGTCGCAAACCCGGCAAGTTGGCCTAGTGTGGTGATCGCGAAATCCCTAGACTACTGTCATTCATGTCACCCCGAAAACGTCACCTGCCTGCCGCCCTGCTGGCCTTGATTCTGATTGTCGGACCTTGGTGCCGCGTCCTCGCGCAGGAGCAGGACCGCGACGGCGCGGCGGTCCAGATCCGGGTGCTTTGCAGTCAACCTGTCACGGGTGCTGCCGAACTGAAACTGGTCCAGGACAACGCCATCCTGCATGAAATCGGCCTCGCGCCCGCCATGGTCAGCGATGCGATCGCGGTCGGGCGCGGGGAACTCTTGCTGGCGCGGCAGGGCGCTGATGCGGGGGAACTGGATCCGTTGCTGAAGGTCGCCATCCCGGAGGCAGGCCGGCGATTCGTGCTGGCCTTGTTTCCGGCAACCGACAGCGATCTTGAGACCCCCTACCAGCACATGCTCATCCGCACCGACGGGCTGCGGTTCGGGGCTTCCGACCTGTACCTTTTCAATCTCACGGGGACAGCTGTCGGCGGCACTCTGGGAACCAGGTCCTTCACCGTGGAACCGGGTGGATCCGAGGTCGTGACCCCGGTGCCGGCGAGCCGGGGCGAGCGCATGTATC
>SKLO01000489.1 GCA_007123195.1 Verrucomicrobiales bacterium
CGGGCGGCGCGGGTCGATTCTGCGGGCTGATGTTGCCCTGGCTCCAGAGCCGCACGCCGCCGCTGTATCTGGCGCCGATGGCGGGCGTGACCGACTTCGTGTTCCGCGGCCTGTGCCGCGAACTCGGCGCCGACGTCATGGTCACCGAGTTCGTCTCGGCCGAGGGCATCCTGCAGCAGGACCAGCGCACCCGGCGTTACACCCTTTTCTCCGACCAGCAGCGCCCGGTGGGCGTGCAACTGTTCGGCGCCGACCCCGGCCGGCTGGGCGAGGCGGCGCGCAAGGTGATCGACTGGAAGCAGCCGGACTTCATCGACATCAACTTCGGTTGTCCGGTCAAGAAGGTGGTGTCGCGCAACGGTGGCAGCTCCCTGCTCAAGGATTGCCCGCTGCTGACCGCGGTGGCGGGGGGCATTGTCCGGGCGGTGGGCGACCAGTTGCCGGTGACCGCCAAGATCCGCATCGGCTGGGACCAGCAGCACATCAACGCGGTCGATGTCTGCCGCCGGCTCGAGGATGTCGGGGTGCAGGCGATCGCCATCCACGGCCGCACCCGCGCCCAGGGCTACAGCGGCGAGGCCAACTGGGACGTGATCGGCGAGTGCGCCGCGGCGGTGTCGGTGCCGGTGATCGGCAACGGCGACCTGGCCGAGCCGCGGCAGATTGCCGACCGGATCGCGAGCAGCGGGGTGGCCGGGGCCATGATCGGCCGCGCGGCGATGCAGAACCCGTGGCTGTTCGCCGCCGCCAGGGCCGAGCTTGAGGGGCGCCCGCAGCCGGCCGGCCCGAGCGACGAGGAGCGCTGGCAGTTCATCCTGCGGCACGTCCGGCTGGCGATCGAGTGGGGCCGCTATGGCGATGAGCGTTGCACCCTGCAATCGATGCGCTCGCGCCTGATGGCCTACAGCCGCGGGCTGCACCGGGGCAAGCAGTTGCGGGTGCAATTCAGCGGCGTGACCTCGGTGGCCGGGCTGGAGGACATCGCTGCCGCCCATCTGGCGGGTGAGTCGCTGGTGGCGGAGGCGGCTTGAGTCCGGGTTGGATCGGTGGCTTCTGACCGGGGCGGTGCGGCCGAATTGCGGCTTGCTTCCGGGGCATCGGGCGGGGTAGCTTGAGGGGATGAACACGACTTCCAACAGGGACGGCCGGGTCTTCACGAAGGCGGGCCTTGGACAACGGTGGTGGAACGGCTTGCTTGGGATGATCACAGCCGGGTTGCTGGCGTGGCAACCGCAGGCGTGGACGACGGCGGCCCGCGCCGAGTCCGATCAGGCGGAGCCCGCCGACGAGGCGACCGAGTTCATCCGATTCGTCGAACGCGAGGACGGCAGCGGCGCACTGCAGACCGCCAACGCCAGGCTGGTGCGGGAGGAAGACGGGGTGACCGTCGATTTGCTGTCGGTGGTCCACATCGCCGACGCCGATTATTACCAGCAGTTCAACGAGGTGTTTCCCGACTACGACAGTGTGTTGTTCGAGCTGGTGGGCGATCCCGAGGCGCTGCTGCGCGCCTCGGCGCGGGCCAGGGCTGGGGAGGCGGAGCCTCGGGAGGAGCCGGAGGGAGGGCGCCGGGCTGCCGGCTCCATGTTGGGCAATCTCCAGGCCTCCGCCGGGCGCGCGCTGGAGCTGGTGTTCCAGCTGGAGGCCGTCGACTACAGCGGCGACAACCTGGTTCATGCCGACATGGACGGGGGCCAATTCCGCCAGCGCCAGCGGGATCGCAACGAGGGTTTTTTACAACTCTACCTGAGGGCGGTGCGGATCAGCATGGCCAATCCGCAGGCGGCGACGACCTCGTTCGGGCTGCTGGATCTGGCCGAGGCGTTTGTTGCCCAGGATCGGGCCAACCGGCTGAAGTGGTTGATGGCGGCCGAGTTCAGGGGCGCGGACGGTTTCATGCAGGCGCTGGAGGCGGACGGTGGCACGGTGATCATCGGCGAGCGCAACCAGGTGGCCATGGAGGTGCTGGCGGAGCGCATCGAGGAGGGCGACCGCAAGATCGCCATCTTCTACGGCGCCGGCCACATGGGCGACTTCGAGCAACGCCTGCATGCGATCGGATTCGAGACCGAGGCTTTCGAGTGGTGGACCGCCTGGGAACTGGTCGCGAGAGCCGAAATTGACCCCGCGGCATCCCCGCCGGCGGGGACTGATGAGGCCCCGGCCGCGGGCGCGGCAGAGGACGCGGAGGCCGGCTCGGAGGGCTGAGGGGCCGGAGCTGGCGGATTCGAGGTCGGGCGGGCCGCGCTTGTGAAAACTTTCACAAAGCGGTTGCGACCGGCCTTGCCGGGCGTAGCGTTTCAGGCGAGGAGTTCACGGGGACCGCACCAGAGGCGGTCGCGGTTCCCGGCTCCGTCAGACTCCGCCCGGGCCGCGGCCCGAGGCCGACGTCCCACTGGAGGTTTTCATCATGGTAACACCGGTCAACGACCCACCCCAGCAGGTGGCCTACGACTCCAAGGTCGAGGGCAACATCATCATCACCCGGGTGGATGCCGCCATCAACTGGATGCGCAAGAACTCACTGTGGCCGATGCCGATGGGCCTGGCCTGCTGCGCGATCGAGCTGATGGCCACCGGCGCGTCGCGGTTCGACATCTCCCGCTTCGGTGCCGAGGTGATGAGATTTTCGCCCCGGCAATCCGACGTGATGATCGTGGCCGGCACCGTGACCTACAAGATGGCGCTGGCGGTGAAACGGATCTACGACCAGATGCCCGAGCCGAAGTGGGTCATCGCCATGGGCGCCTGCGCCAGCAGCGGCGGCATGTATCGTTCCTACGCCGTGCTGCAGGGCATCGACCGGCTGCTGCCGGTGGATGTGTATGTGTCCGGCTGCCCGCCGCGCCCGGAGGCCCTGCTCGAGGGGCTGATGAAGCTTCAGCGCAAGGTCGAGGGCGAGTCCTCGCTGCTGGCCCAGAAAAAACAAATGGTGGATTCCCTGGCATGACGACCGAAGCGACAGCTGACACCAAGCCCGGCAGTGGGACCGCCGACGGCGGATCCGCGTTTCTGGCCAAGACCCTCGACGGCCTCGGCAAGCTGTTGGGCGACGACCTGGCGGCCACGATCGAGTTTCGTGGCGAGACCTCCGTGTCGGTGGCGTCCCCGCGTGTGCGCGTCGCGTTGGCCTGGCTGAAGGACCACGGTTTTGATTACCTGATCGACATCACCACGGTCGATCACCAGGGTGAGGCCTTGCGCTTCGAGGTGGTCTACGAACTTTACAGCCTGGCCGAGCACATCCACCTCAGGATCAAGACCAGGATCGCCGAGGAACCGGGCGAAGTGCCGACGGTCAGCGATCTGTGGCCAACCGCCAACTGGCACGAGCGTGAAGCCTGGGACATGATGGGGGTGCGGTTCAAGGATCACCCCGACCTGCGGCGCATTCTGATGTGGGAGGGCTACCCGTTTCACCCGTTGCGCAAGGAGTTCCCGCTGGCCGGCCAGCCGAGCGAGATGCCGGACGTGGCGTTCACCGGCGTGGCACCGCTGGAGGGAGGGCCGTTCGTGACCCACTCCGGAGCCGCCGACACGGTCGCGCGCGAGCCGCGGGCCAAGGGGGAGAGCTGAATCGATTTGACCGACTGAAAACCAACCGATCGCCGGGCTTGGCTTGCGTCTGGCTGGCGTCGGGCCTAAAAGGCAGGACACATGCTTGATCAATACATACCGGTGCTGTTGCAGATTCTGGTGGTCGCGGGTTTCGCCGGCGCCACGCTGTTGGTCAGCGTGTTGCTGGGCAAGTCGGCGGCCCGCAGCCAGATCAAGGACAGCGCCTACGAGTGCGGCATGCTGCCCCAGGGCGAGGCCCAGCCGCGGTTCTCGGTCAAGTTCTACCTGGTGGCGATGCTGTTCGTGCTGTTCGACATCGAGGTGGTGGTCATGTATCCGTGGGCGGTTGTGTTTCAGGACCACGTTGCCAATTACGGCACCGGAATCTTCTGGGCCATGACCGGATTCATCGCCATCCTCACGGTGGGTTATGCCTACGCGTTGAAGAAGGGGGCGTTGAACTGGCAGGAGTCCTGAACCGGCCTGCGTGGGAAGCTGCGCGCGGGGTGGTTCCGGGACCACGTGGCGGGTTCATTCGCAGGGAGCGGACGGAGGCGTGAAGGAAGCGGGCGAGGGGAACGAGCGGAGCGCCCCCCGGTCGAATTGCTGCAATTCAACCTACGGTCGTTGCGCTCGCGAGGCCGGGGTGGGGAG
>SKLO01000131.1 GCA_007123195.1 Verrucomicrobiales bacterium
ACGCCGGCAGTCCGCCCTCGCGCTCGCCGTCGCGCGTGGGCGTCATCAGGCTGTCGATGAATTCGCCGTCGGGCAGGCGGAAGCGGGCCGACTTGATGCGGGTGCCGCCGAGATCGATGCCGATGGCGAAGTCGCTCATGAATCAAGAAATGGACTGGCCGTGGTGCCGCGGCTGTCGGTGGTCAGCCGCGGGTAACGACGCCGTCGTTCCACTGGAAGGTTACGGGCAATTCGACGTTGCCGCCGAGGGCGTGGTGCACCGGGCATCCCATGGCGGCGGCCTGCAGTGCCAAGGCGGCCTCGTGGGTCGAGGGCAACGGCAGGTCGAAGCGCACGTCCAGCCGCTCGATGCGCCGCGGGGCGCTGCTGGTCATGTGCTTGTCCACCTGGACCGTCATGCCGGTCAGGTCGATCTCGCGACGCTGGGCGAAGATGCCCATGATGGTGACCATGCACGTGCTGAGCGCGGTGCCGACCAGGTCGGTGGGCGAGAACGCCTCGCCTTTGCCGTGGTTGTCCACCGGGGCGTCGGTGGTGATCACCGATTGGGACGGCTCGTGGGCGGCGCGGCAGCGGAGGCCGCCTTCATAGGTGACTTGGACTCGGACCATGGTCCTTCCTTAGCCGCGGTCGTTGCCCGGTTGCAAGTGAAGAGAAGGTGACACACCCATGGCCGCGCTGGCGCAGGCGTCCGCGAGCGGGAGATTCCGGTTCACCCCGGTTCAATCAGCGGCCCCCTCGACAAAACCTGCCACGGCCGTCAGCAGGTGCTCGATCTGGTGGGCGGTCAGCTCCGGGAACACCGGCAGGCTGAGCACCTCGGTGGCGAGCCGGTGGGCGGTGGCGAGCCCGTCGCGGGCATGCGCCGGCAGGTCGGTAAAACAGGGCTGCTGGTCGAGTGTCAGCGGGTAATAGATTTCGCTGGCGACGCCGTGGGTGGCCAGATGGGCGCGCAGGGCGTCGCGGCGGGCGGCACCGCCGGGCACGCGCACGGTGAACTGGTTCCAGACGTGGTGGTTGTGCGGATAGGCCACCGGCAGCACCAGCCGGGTGGCCGAGCCAGCCTCGCGTGCCGCCTGCTGCAGGGCGCAGCCGCAGTCGGCCGCGCGCGCCTGCTCGACCCCCGGCAAGCCCGCCAGGCCATCGATCAACTGCCGGGCATGGCGTTGGCGTGCGCTGGTGTAGTCGGCAAGGTGGGGCAGCTTGACCCGCAGCATCGCACCCTGGAGGGCGTCGAGCCGGTAATTGCCGCCGACGTGGTGATGCACGTAGCGCGGTTCCATGCCGTGGTTGCGCAGCTGGCGCATGCGCGCGGCCAGGTCATCGTCGTCGGTGACCACCATGCCGCCGTCGCCGAAGCCGCCGAGGTTCTTGGTCGGATAAAAGCTCAGGCAACCGGCGCGGCCGATGCCCCCGCAGGGGCGATCGCGGTAGCGGGCACCGATGGCCTGGGCCGCGTCCTCGATGATTTCGAGGCCGTGTTGGTCGGCCAGCTCCTGGATGCCGTCCATCTCGGCCGCCTGGCCGAACAGGTGCACCGGCAGGATCGCCCGGGTCTGCCGGGTGATCTTGCGGGCCGCGTCCTCGAGGTCGAGATTGAAGCAGACCGGGCACACATCAGTGAACACCGGCACCGCGCCCAGCCGGGCGACGCTGCCGGCAGTGGCGAAAAAGGTGAACGCCGGCACCAGCACCTCGTCGCCCGGGCCGATCCCGATTGCGGTCAGGGCCACCAGCAGGGCATCGGTGCCCGAGGCCATCGCCACCCCGTGGCGACACTCGCACAACGCCGCCACCTCGGCCTCCAGCGCCTCCACTTCCGGTCCCAGCAGAAACCCGCCCGAATCCAGCACCCGCGCCATCGCGGCCTCCAGTTCCCCGCGCAGGGGCTCGTTTTGCAGTCGGGTATCCAGCAGGGGAACGTTGATCATGGCAGAGAGTGACCGTGGAGACCGGCGTGGCCGTCGCGAGGTGACTTGGTGGGCAGTTGTTTACAGCGGCCCATGGCTTCCGGCAAGCGGCGAGGCGGAGCCCCGACCGCAGCCGGACCTGCAGCCGGAGACTTGACTTGCGGCGCCAGCGCGGGTTGACTGGTCTCATGGCCGCAAATCCCCACGCCCCGCCAGCGCGCTCCGATGCGCCCGCCGTCCAACCTGTTTCAAACGCCGCCGCCCCGCCGTGGTCGCGCCGCCGCTTCCTCGGACGCGCCGGCCTCGGCGCAGGTGCCGGGTTGGCCGCCGCCGGCGGCCTGTTCCGGCCCGGACTGGCCCCGTCGCTGGCGGCGGCGGATTCGGCCAACGAACGCGTCCGGGTGGCGGTGGTCGGACTGTCCCGCGGCATGGGGCACGTGCGATCGTTCCTGCAAATCCCCGGGGTCGAGGTGGCGGGCCTGTGCGACATCGATCAGAACCGGCTCGCCGCCGGGGTCAAGGCGGTCGAGGAGCATGACAACGGCGGCAAGCCGCTGGCGGTGGCCGATTTCCGCCAACTGCTCGACGACGATTCGATCGATGCGATCGCCATTGCCACCACCAACTTCACCCACGCGCCGTTCACCATGATGGCCTGCGACGCCGGCAAGCACGTGTATGTCGAGAAACCCGGCAGTTGGTCGGCGCAGGAAGCGCAATGGATCGTGCAAAGCGCGCGCCGCCACGACCGGCGGGTGCAGATGGGCAACCAGCGCCGCAGCCTGCCGGCGGTGCGCGAGGCCATGCAACGCCTGCACGAGGGCGTGATCGGACCGGTTCGCAGCGCCAGGTGCTACTACAACTCGGCGCGCGGATCGATCGGCCGCGGCCGCGAGACCACGCCGCCGGAGCATCTCGATTTCGAGCTTTGGCAGGGTCCCCTGCATCCCGTGCCCTATCGCAGCAACCTGGTGCACTACAACTGGCACTGGTTCTGGAACTGGGGCAACGGCGAGCTGGGCAACAACGGCGTGCATGCGCTGGACCTGGCGCGCTGGGGACTCGGCGTCGGCCTGCCTTCGGTGACCTCCTGCGTCGGCGGTCGCTATCACTTCGACGACGATCAGGAAACGCCCGACACCGCCGTGGCCAGCTACGACTTCGGCCACTGCGCCGCCGTGTGGGACGGCAGCAGCTGCCACCGGCGGCGTTCCGAGGACCCGCCGTTCTGCGCCTTCTACGGCCAGGAAGGTCACACGCTCGAGATTGCCGGCGCCGGCTACATCATCCGCGACGAGAACGGCGAGGAGATCGCGCGCGAGCAGCCCTCGTTCAGCGACCTGCATCACTTCACCAACTTCATCGACGGCATCCGCGATGGCGCCGAGTTGAACGCCGAGATCGAGGACGCCCAGCGGGCGGCGCTGATGTGCCACTACGGCAACATCGCCTACCGTAGCGGCACCGCGGTCAAGACCGATCCCGACACCGGCCTCATGATCGACGCCGGCGGCGAGGCGGAGGCGTTGTGGGGTCGTGAGGAAGGCTATCGCGACGGCTGGCTGCCCGAGGTGGGATGAGCAGGCAGGGTCCGGTCCGGTTGAGGCAACCCAACTTGCGTCCTGTCATGTCACTCTCGCCGACCGCTTGCGCGACGTAGAAGCGGCGTCTCGCCGCTTGGTGAATGGTGAGTGGATGGAAAGCCCATGAGGGGAGCGAGGGGAGCGCCAGCGTCCCCGGGTGCGAGGCTCTTTTCAGGGTCACGCCATCCTCCTTTCATTGACCAAGCGGCGGGGACGCCGCTTCCACACTCACGCGCCACCCCGCTGCCCCTGCGGCGGGCAAATCCCCGCTGGAACTCCCGCCGCCGACGTTCTACGCTGTCGAATGCACTCGTCCAACCCCACCTCCGAGCATCCAGTTGCCCCGCGCCGCGCCGGGCGGGGTCGCGCCAAAATGGCCGTCTTTACCGCAGCGCTGGCCCTGCCGCTGGCGACGGCCGGCCTCCGGGTCGGAGCCGAACCGATGACCCCGGTAATCCTGCCCCCACCCGAGATCGGGCTCGCGGTTGAATTCGAACTCCAGCTGCCGGGGCGCGACGCGCTGCCGGTGCAGCGGCTGCCGGGCGGCCGGCTGGCCGCGGTGGTGCCGCTGGAAGTGGCTGCCGAGCACGCCGACAACGCAGGGTTCTGGCAGCAGGCCATGAAGCCCTCGGCCGGCACCGAGGACATCAACGCCACCGCCGAGGTGGAGGGCAACCAGCTGGTGCTCTCCGTGCACGACAAGCAAGTCGCCGCCTAC
>SKLO01000258.1 GCA_007123195.1 Verrucomicrobiales bacterium
GGCGGGCGCGCCATGTTGCCGCGCACCGCGCGCGCCCAGTCCTCGGCCGCCGCCTCGCCGTGGTGGGCGATCATCGAGGCCAACAGCGATTGATTGTAGATGTTGGTCGACGACCGCGTCAGCAGCCGCCCGCGCCAATGCCGTTCGGTCAAGGCCTCGTAAGTGGACAACTCGGCCGGTTGCACCCGGTCGGGCGCGTAGATCAGCGCCCGCGCCCGGGCGGTGAAGGCAAACCAATGCCCGTCGGGATCGCGCATGGATTCGGGCACCAGCTCGTTGAGCGGCCCGGATTGAACCGGCCGCAACAGGCCATCGGACTTGGCCCGGTGCAGGCGGCCGGCATCAACCGTGATCAGCAGATCGGCCGGTGTCGCGGCGCCCTCGCTGCGCAACCGCTCCATCAACTGGTCCGCCTCGGCGCGCACCACGTTGACTTCAATGCCGGTGCGCTCGGTGAACAGGGCGAACACCCGCTCGTCCTCCTCGTAGTGGCGGTGGGAATACAGGTTGACCTCGTCGGCCGCGACCGGTGCCGGGGCCAGACCGAGCGGCGCGGCCAACAGACCGCCGAGCATCAGCGCGAGCGCCATTCGAGCTGGCGAGAGAATGCTGGCGGATTTGACCCGCCTATTCTGGAGACAGCTCACGGGCGCGGAGCGTGCGTGGCGTGGGGCGCAGGAACGAAGCGGCAGTTTCATCATGATCAGGATGGTGGCATCCACTTGGAAAGGAGTCGCAACCGGACGCCGGGTTGTGACACCGAATCGCAGTGGCAGTGGCCGGGAGCGAAGCCCGGGACACCTGTTGCAAATGAGTCTCAATCAACTGAACGATCCTAGCACCTCGTGCGGTGCATGCCAGCGTTTTGTTGCCCCCACCACAGCTTCACCCCCCCCAAACCGCAACCTGCAACCGATCGATCCGGATGGCCTTGCCGAAGCGAATTCGAAACCCCGGGGTAACTATTCAGGTATCATTGAATGCACGGCGACTCATTGATTTCAGAGATCCTCATCCGGGCGGAAAAAAGTTTGGCACGATCGCAGCGCCCCAACGGGCTTGCCCCGTTGGACGCGGAGGTTGAAAGCCAAACGCCCGCCCCGAAACCCCACGCCCCCGGCGGGCTTGCCCCGCCGGAGCGGACGGTTGGGGGCGGGGCGGGGTAGCCGGAAACCTCGGTCTCCGGTGGGGTGAACCCACCGGGGGACTTTTTCAGGCGGGGGCGCCGGGTAGCTGACAGCCTCCGTCTCCTGCGGGGCGAGCCCGCCAGGGAGACTTTCCACGGGCGGCACATACGGCGGACCCACAGTCTCAGGAGTGCCACGATCTGAATAGTTACACCCCGGGCAGCACGTCACTACGTCAGCGCCGTCAGGGCCGTTTACCGCTTACCCTGACCACAACCGCACGGACATCTTGTTGGCTGATGGAGCTTGTGACCACCCCCGCGTCGTCACGCCCTCATTTTCCGTCCTTGCCGGCACCGGCTTCGGCCTCGGCTTCCTCGGCGGTGGCCTCGGTCCGGGCCGTGGTGCCCATCAACTGGCGGAACAGGCGGCGCGGCAGCGACTTGCCGGATTCCTCGGCCTCCAGTTCCTCGCGCGCGCGCATCTTGGCCTGCTCCCAGGCGCCGGCGAATCCCGGCGCGGCGACCATCATCTGCTGTTCCGCCCGGGCCATGATTTCCAGGTCGCGTTGCTGGGTGTGGCCGGGCTTTTCCTTCAGCTGGTTGACCTTGACCCGCAGGTGCTCGTTTTCCTTGCGCAGGGATTCGAGTTCCTTGCGGTTGGTTTCCATGGCGCGGGACTCGAGTTCCAGCTTGTCCGTCAGGTGCTGGCGGTAACGCTTGAACTCGCGATGGGTCCTGGCGTGGCCCAGGCACGCCCACAGGAACAGGCCGAGCCCGATGACCAAACCCCAGGTGAAGGGCTGGGCGAGGATGGTTTGAAAGACTTCCATGATGACAAGTGACGGGCGGGGCGGTCCGCGCCGCCGCGCCACGAATGAGCAAAGTATAGACCAGCGAAGGGGGCTCGCAGGAAAAAGTTCGGCGCGGGGCAGCGTCGCAGGCCAGGGTCAGTTGAGGCTGACGTTGTCGGGCATGCCGGCGAGCAGGTGGTAATACGGGCCGAGCGAGCGCATGACGACGCCCCAAAGCCCGGCGGGATCGGTGGCATCGAGGATCGCTGGCCCGGCCGGGGTGGTGATCCACGAGCCCTGTCCCAGTTCCGCCTCGAGCTGGCCTTCCGACCAACCCGAGTAACCGGCGAAGGCGCGGATGACAAAACCTTCGGTTCGGCGCGCAACAGCCTCTGCACCACTGAGATGGGTGGCGACATCGAGCGCCTGGCGCCCGGCGTTCCACGCCAGCGAGACGAACGAGAGTTTCGACGGCGACACCGGCCCCCCGGCGAATACGGGCACATCGGCCAGGGCCGAGACCTCGGGATGATCGACCACCTCGCCGACGGTTTGTCCCAGCGGCTGCGTCAGCACGTAGCCATGGGCGCCCTGTTCACTGTCGTGGTCGGTGATCAACACCACCGAGCGCCAGAAATTGGGGTCGCGCAAACCGGGTTCGGCCAGCAGCAGGTGGCCGCTCAGGGTGGGAGGCCGGGACTCGTCCAGTTGCATGGGATCAATGTGTGACAAAAACGCCCGGATGCCAGTGGAAAGCGCCGGGGGCACGATGTCGGCGACGCTGTCGCGGATCCACTCATGGAGCATCGGCGGCGGGACCTTCCGCAGCGGCCGGGGGATCGTCGACCTCCACCAGCTCAAACCAGAACATGCCGTCCGGGTCGGAGCCGACGTAGAGGTCGCGGGCGTGGCCGTCGCCGTTGATGTCGTCGACCAGCAGCAGGTCGTCGGCCTTGCGGAAGGGGTGGTCCGCCTCCAACCGGAAGCCGGTCTGCTCCGATGGATCGGGCCGCCACAGTTGCAACCGGTGGTTGGTCCGGTCCATGGCGACGATCTCCTGGCGGCCGTCGCCGGTCAGGTCGGCGCCGAGTACGGCGGCGGTGTGGAGGCTGGACAGGCGCACATGGGTCCACGCTCCAGCCGCTCCATCGTGGAGGTAGAGGTGCAGGCCGCGATGGCGGACGGGCGCGTTGCCGCGGTGGCTGGCGACCCCGACCACCAGGTCGCGGGCGTCGCCGTTGCCGGTGAAATCGCCGGAACAGATCTGCAGGACGTCGTTGCCGGCCAGGTCGGCGATGACGGTCTTTTCCCAGCGGTCGTTGACCGGGTCTTCCGGCCGATGGTAGATCAACACGGCACCGGATGAGTGCTGTCGGTTGCGCCCCTCGCGCACGGTGACGGCGATGTCGCCGGGGTTGCCGTTGTCGTTGAAGTCGCGCGGCCCGTGGGGATCGATCCACCAGGCGCCGCTCACCTGATCGATCTCGTGTTTGACCCAATTGTCGGCGTCGAGCGGGTCGCCACCGAGGTTTTGCAGCCAATAAAACCCGCCGTCACCGGGGCCGCGGCCCTCGTAGGCGTAGAAAAAATCCAGCCGGCCGTCGCCGGTGATGTCGAACACCAGTCCTTGCTGCACGTGGTTGGCCTCGCGGTCGAGGAGGGTGGTTGACCAGGAGCCGCGCGGATCGTCCTGGTCCTGCCGGGCGATCGCCACCAGGCCCGGAGGGTTGCGGGTCGCCTGGTCGAAGATCACCACTTCGATGCGGCCGTCGCCATTGAAGTCGGCCGCCAGGGTGCCCTCGATTTCGGTGAAGCCCCCGGCGATCTGGTGGCGCCGCCATGGTTCCGGGTCGGCCGGATCGCGTTCATACCAGAACACGCGCCCGCCGCTGCCGGTGCCGACCACGGGGTTGTTGACGCCGTTGCCGTCGATGTCGGCCAGCGATTGGCCGTCGGCCTCGCGGATGCCGGTGTCGATGGTGTGGCGGACCAGTTGCAGTTGGGGGCGGCCGGATGCCGTGGCCTCGGCAGCGGTCGCGGTTGCCGGTGGTGGGGCGGAGATCAGCAGCAGGGCGACGGCGGCTGCGCAGCGGGGGCGATGATTGGACGGGAACCGGGGTGACTGCATGGGGATTTTCGGGGATGGAAGGGGTTGAGCGGAGTGGCTTCCGTGCGGCGGCGGGCGGGTTGGCTCACGAAGCCATGGCGTGCGGCGCCCGTCAAATCAATGCAGCCCGCAGCCCAGCGCTGGATCGGCTTGAATGGGTCATGTGACCAATCAACTTGAA
>SKLO01000597.1 GCA_007123195.1 Verrucomicrobiales bacterium
GACGACGGCTGGTGGGGGCGGACGCGGACCGGGACTTCATCCGCCCAAGCTGTACCAGCGCGGGCGGCAGCGCCAGTCGCACCGCCCGGGCAGGCTTGCCTTTTCTTCGACCCCGTGGAAGCGTGGAAACTTCCGGTGCAGCGGCTTCCGATCCGTTGCCAGCCCTCGCCACCACACACAGCCATGAGCCTCTGTCTTTTGTCCCCCGCTGACCGTTCTCATCCCGTCGTCGACCACCGCCGCCCTGCTGCCGCCGGACCGGCATCGCCCGTTCCCGGCCACTTGCGCCCACGATCCCGCGTCGCACTGCTGCTGATGCCTGTCACCCTGTTGCTGCTGCTCGCCGTCGCTCCCGGCCATGGCCAGTCCGTCACCACCACCTGGCTGACGGACATTCCTGATCCCGGCAACATTTCGTGGGGCACCGCCGCCAACTGGGACAACGGCGCGGTGCCGGCCGGCGGCCCGGCAACGGCACCGACCACGGCGGTCGTGTTTGACTTCTCCAACAACACCACCTCGGCCCACAGCGGCGATCGCCGGGTTCACGGCATCACCTTCACCGGTGCCTCGAACTTCACGGTCAACGCCGGCGGGGGAGTGATCTACGCAGGCCCCGGCGGCATCGTGGCGAACGGAGGCAATCAGACCTTCAATGCCCAGATCCGCCCGACCGAGTCGCTCTCGGTCCTCAACAACGGGGGCGGCACCCTGCAGTTGAACCAGAATTTCATGGTCCATACGGCCAGTCCCGGGGACGTGACACTGACCTTTGGCGGCACCGGCGACATCGTGGTGAACAACCTGCGCCGCCGCACCGACCAGATGCAGGTCGACTGGATCAAGACCGGCGCCGGCACCCTGACCATCCAGAACCCCGGCATCAGCGCCTTCGACGGGGGCAATGGCGGACCGATCAACCCGAACATCAGCCTTTTCGGCGGCACCGTGGCGGTGAACAACCAGGCCAGCCTCGGCTACGACCTGCCCGCATTCGATCCCGCCGGGCTGTTGATCGACGGCGGTGCGCTGCGCGCCACTGGCAGTTTCACCATGAATTTTGCCAACCGCGGCATCACCCTTGGCGGCAGCGGGGGCGGCTTTGACAGCCCGGCCGGGGTCGAATTGCGGATCGACCAAGGCATCACCGGGCCCGGTGCCCTGACCAAGACCGGTGCCGGCAACCTGCTGCTTACGGCCGCCAACACCTACGCCGGCGGCACCGTGCTCACGGCTGGCGACCTGCAGGTGGGCAACAACGGGGCGCTCGGCAGCGGCCCGCTGACCGTGCAGGGCGGCCAGATCACCCCGCGCTTGTTCAATCGCAGCCTGAGCAACAACCTGATCCTCGAAGCCGATCTGGTCATGGGCGGCGGCGGCGGCGGCAACCAGCTCACCCTGTCCGGCAGCGTCGACCTGACCGGCGGCAGCCGCACCGTGTTCGTGCCGACGCCCGGCGCCGGCGCACCGCAGCTGACCCTGTCGGGCGTGATTTCCAACGGCGCGCTGGTCAAGGACGGCCCCGGGGTGTTGCTGCTGAACAACAACAGTTCCTACAGCGGCGGTACCACCCTGGTCGCGGGAGAATTGCAGGCCGGGCAGAACAACGCTCTCGGCAGCGGGCCCCTGACCATCCAGGGCGGCGTGCTCACGCCGCGCTTCGGCGCCCGCAACCTGCCCAACAACGTGATCCTTGAAGCCGACCTCGTAATGGGTGTCCAGGGCGGCGGCAGCGCCTTCACCCTGTCCGGCAGCGTCGACCTGACCGGCGGCAGCCGCACCGTGTTCGTGCCGACGCCCGGCGCCGGCTCGCCGCAGCTGACCCTGTCGGGCGTGATTTCCAACGGCGCGCTGGTCAAGGACGGCCCCGGCAGCCTGTTGTTGAGCAACAACAACCTCCATGGCGCCGGCACCACCGTGCTGGCCGGAGAGTTGCAACTCGGCGCCGCCAACGCCCTCGGCAGCGGACCCCTGACCGTGCAGAACGCCACCATCACCCCGCGCTTCGCCAGCCGCACGGTGTCCAACCCGCTGATCCTCACGGGTGACCTCACCATGGGGTCGGCCGGCAACAACCAGCTCGCCTTCACGGGCGGCGTCGATCTCGCCGGCGGCACCCGCAGCATTTTTGTCCCCACCCCCGGCGCTGCGGCGCCGCAGCTGTCGATCGATGGCGCCATCACCAACGGCACCGGCCTGATCAAAACCGGCCCCGGCGAGCTGCGCCTGCGCGGTAGCAGCGATTACAGCGGCGAAACGGTCATCCAACAGGGCACCCTGTTCCTCGGCGGCGGCGGCGCGCCCTCTGCCAGCCGCCAACTGCCGGTCGGCACCGTGGTCACCGTGGCCTCCGGCGCTACCCTGCGCATCAACGGTCTCGCCGGCTCCGGCACCAACAACGAAATCATCGGCGGCCTGCAAGGCGGCGGCACGGTCACCACCAGCAACGGTGCCACCATTGCCCGCCTGACCATCGACACCAACGGCGACCACGATTTCTCCGGCGGACTCAATGCCAACCAGTTCCTCCATCTGAACGTGCAGGGCAACGGCACCCAGACCTTCTCCGGCGACAGCACCTTTGCCGGCAACACCACCGTCGAGTCAGGCACCTGGAACATCACCGGCAACGTCGACCGCGGTGGCGCCGCCAATCCCATCGTGGTGCTCAGCGACGGCACCCTGTCCGGCTCCGGCAGCATCACCAGCCACATCAACATCAACGGCGGCACGCTGGCGCCCGGCGACGCCACCCTCATGGGCCTCGGCACCATGACCCTGAACGGCAATCTCGACTTCGCCTCCAGCTGGCAGGTCAGCATCGATGGCACCCAGGCCTCGCTGCTGCAGCACTCGGGCAACAGCCTCGACCTGTCCGGAATCACCCTCGCGCCCGGCCAGTTGAACAACCCGCTGCTTGGCAACGCCTACCTGATTTATTCCGGCAGCCAGCCAACCAGCGGCCAGTTCGACAACCTGGTGCAAAGCACCGCCTTCGACCTCAGCTATCCGTTCGGCACCCCGGACGGCTACGTGTTCCTCGACGACCAGCCCTACGCCGTGTTCCTCAATGCCGACTTCGCCGGTCAATCCTTCAACGGCAACGACATCGTGCTGTTCGCCGTGCCCGAACCCGGCCGCGCCACACTGCTGGCGCTGGCCCTCGGTTGCCTGCTCCTGCGCCGCCGTCGTTGCGGCGGCTAACATAATGCCCAGGTGATGTCCAAACCCGACCCCGCCACCGAAACCGTGTTGATCGCCACTTCCGACTATGAGGTGATCGACCGCAACCCGCTGTCGCTGATCCAAGGCCAGGTGGTGCGCATCGGCGCGCCCGATCCCGGCTGGCCGGGCTGGATCTGGGTCACGGCGGACGACGGCCGGGGCAGTCACGTGCCCGAGGACATCTGTCAACCCGCCGGCGAAGGCGTGGCCGTGATCCTGCGCGAGTTCGAGGCGCGCGACCTCAGCGTGCGGGGTGGCGACGAGGTGGTGTCAATGGACGAAGTCAACGGCTGGCACTGGAGCCGCCGGGCCGACGGCTGCGAGGGCTGGTTGCCGGCCTACCTGTTGAGGCCGGCCGAAGGCGAAGGCGAGGGTGGGTGAGGCCGGTGATGCGGCTCACCACATGGTTCATGGCTTGCCGTCAAGCTCGGGCGCAGCGATTCCGAAACCGGCATGGGGGAAAGCTGGAGTATCCCGGCCTCGAATTGGCGGAGTGCGACGAACGCTCGCGGCGCCCGCGAGGCCGGGGTGAGGTGATGGATCGACAGCGCCAATGGGCGGCAGCCCTCCCGCCAACCTGACTCGCCCTATCTGACTCGCCCAATCTTCCGCAAGCTGGAGGCTTGCCAGCTGGTAGCCGGTGGTTGAGCGCCAGCGACACCACCGGATAACGGCCCCCCGCAAAATCTGTGCATCCTCCCGAGTCACTTGAAATGTTTCCTGGTGAAGGGTGTCCGCTTTCTTCGAATGACGAGTGACGATTGTTGATTTTTGATTTCAGAATGGACCGAGGGACACCTCTCGGGCTCTTGGCCGGGCCGATTCAGTCGCAGTGCCCGCGGCCGGGACAGCGCGCCTCGCCCGATCAAAGCCAAAGCGCAAGCCCGGAGGCCACTTCGAAAATCAGCAATCAACAATCGTCACTCGTCAATCAATCTCCAGACGGACTGACTTGCCGAAGCTACTCCCGATTCCCC
>SKLO01000631.1 GCA_007123195.1 Verrucomicrobiales bacterium
ACGCCTCGCCCTACCCCGGGGGGTGGCAATCCCGCGGGGCGCTTCGCGCTGGCCAAGCCAATGAGCAGCGCTGGCAACGGTAGGGCGAGCCGTCTCTGGCGAGCCGCGTTCGCAGGACGGGCGTGGAGGTTGGGGGTAACGGCGGGTTCGCGACCTGCGGGAGCTTTGGCTCCTCGCGGGCAATGCGCGGGCGGTTTGGTATGCGGGGCTGTGGGGCGAAATCACGTCCCTCGGCCCGCGCGGCTCGGCAGGGACGCCTCGCCCTACCCCGCGGGGTCTGCCCGCGGGGTGGAAATCTCGCGGTCGCCTCGCGCTGGCATGGCCAATGGGATGCGTTGGCAACGGTAGGGCGGGGCCAGCCCCGGCGACACGAAGGGCCGACAGCAAGCGCTGCCGGCCCCACGTGAATGCTTGCCTGCTGAGGTTCGTTCGGTCGGGGCAGCCATTCGCCGACTGGCGCCGCGGCTGCAACCGGGCCTGAACTCAGACCTGCTCCGGCACCTCGAATCCCTGACGGTATTCCCGCCGGATCAGCGCCAGACCCTCGGGCGTGGCGCTGTCGCCGGCCAGGGTCTCGTTTTCGGTGTCGAAGTCAACCCACGGTCCCAGCCGCACGTCGGCACCGGACGGGTCGATCTCGTTGGCCGCCAGATGGCTGTGGAAATCCTCGATGACATCCTGCCAGGGCTCGAAATCGGCGGCCCGCGCCTCGGCCTGGTCGCGGTCGTAGGATTCGGCCTCGGCCAGTTGCCAGGCGATGTTGCCGGCGTGGCACCAGCCGCTCGAGTAATGGGTCTGCTCGATCTCGGCCTTCAGGTCGTCGCGGCTGCGCGAGCGCACCGCGTCAATGAAGTTGCGCGCGTGGTTGCGCCCGCCGTCGCCACGGAAGCGCTGGATGACATCGCCGTTGAGATCGTGCGCCGAGCCGCCCCCGCGCCCGCCGGCGTAGTAGCCGTTCTCGCACTCGATGACCATGAAGCCGCCGGTACGGCGGCGTTCGTAGACGGCCCCCGCGTCCACGCCCTTCGCTCGCGGCAGGTTGTGGACGCTCATGATGACCGGCACGGTGTCGGTCTGGTAGTAGACAAAGTGGGTGTTCGGCGTCTCGCCGGCATCATCCCAGCCGAGGCGCCCGCCGCCCGACACCACCCGCGAGGGCAGGCCGGTCTGGTCGCGGAACACGACGTTGCGCAGGTCGTCGGTGATGTGCGGCCCCCAGTTGCCGAGGTCGCCGTTGCCGGTGTTCCACACCCAGTGCCAGTCGTAGTGGAACTGCTCGCGATACATCGGCAGGTCCTGGGCGGGTCCGAGCCACAGGTCGTAATCGACGTTGGCAGGCGGGGTCAGCGGGGTGTCGCGCTTGCCGATGCTTTTGCGCAGGCCGTAGCGGTTCAGGCGCACATACTTCATGGCGCCGAGCGCCCCTGAATCAAGGAAGTCCTTGAGTTCTTCCTGAAGCGGATCACTGCGCTGCTGGGTGCCGCCCTGGACGATGCGGTCGTATTTGCGCGCGGCCTCGACCATGCGCCGACCCTCCCAGATGTTGTGCGAGCCGGGCTTTTCGACGTAGACGTCCTTGCCGGCCTGGCAGGCCCAGATGGTGGCCAGGGAGTGCCAGTGGTTGCAGGCGCTGATGACCACGGCGTCGATGCCGTCGTCCTCGATGATCCTGCGCAGGTCGGTGGTGCCGGTGGCCTGCGAATGATCGCGCTTGGCGCGGTCAACCTGGCCCTGGTCGACGTCGCAGAGGCCGGCGACCTCCACTTCCTGCAGCTCATTGAACCAGCCCAGGCTGCCGCGGCCGCGGCCGCCGAGACCGATAAACCCGACCCGCACCCGCTCGTTGGCACCGAGCACGCGCGAGGCGGAATAGGCCGGGACCGCCATCGCGGTGGCGGCAAGGAACGAACGGCGTGTGACAGGACGGCCGGCAAGGGATCGACGATGTTGACTCATGGTGGTTTTCAAGGTTCTACCGGCGGAACGACGCCGGGGGGTGATTGAACTGTTTAGCAGCTACTATCAGGCGAGTAAAGCGGGACCGTCAAGCGATCCCGTGGCGCCGTGTTCGGCCGCGCCCGGGGCGCGCCGGCCTCAGCGCCTCAGCGCGTTGCGGTAACTGACCACCGCCGCGCCGATGGCCTGGGCCATGCGCTGGCGATGGGCCGGGCTGGCGATCAACCGGGCGTCCTCGGAGTTGCTCAGAAACCCCCCCTCAAACAGGATGCCCGGCAATTCGATGCCGCGGAGGACGGCCCAGCGCGCACGCTTGATGCCGCGGTCGGTCGACGGCAGATAGTGCAACACTGAGGCGTGCACCGCCGTGGCCAGGGCGATGTTCTCGGCGTCCCGCAGGTTGCCGGTGAAGGCGCTGCCATCATTGGCGCGGGCACCATACGCCGAGGAGGCTCCCTGCGGGCTCAGCGCGAAGGTCTCGATGCCGCGCGCACTCCGGTTGGAGGCGGCGTTGAAGTGCAGGCTGATGAAGATGGCGTCCTCGTGCTCGTTGGCGATCTTGACCCGGTCGCCGAGGCTGACGAACACATCGGTCTCCCGGGTCATCACCACGTTGAATCCCTGCTCGACCAACAGCCGCTGCAGGCGTGTGCCCAGATCGAGGACATAATCCTTCTCGGTGCCGTAGGTGCTGCGCGCGCCGGTGTCGTGACCGCCATGGCCGGGATCAATCACCACCGTGGTGAACGGACGGATGTTGCGGATAAAGGCCGGTCGCAGCACCGGGTCGACGATCTTGGCCAGGTCGAGCCGTGACATCAGCGTTTCGCCACCCTGTTCGATGATGGGGAAGCTGAGGATGAACTTGACGTTGTTGATCAGCAGTTCCTGCGAGCCGACGCTCATCTCCATGGTCAGGGCCGGCGACACCAACCGGGCCGAACGTCCTTCGCGCACGAACTGCTGGAAGCGATAGAACTCCTTCAGGCCCTGCAAGGTGACGTAGTCGCGGCTGTCATGCTGGACCACCTTCCACGAGTAGGTGTCGGCCTGCTGCGCGGACGCTGCCTGGGGCGTCGCCAGCCACAGCATCGCCGCCAGCAGCCACATCGATGGCCATGACTTGAATCCGGCAACCGCCTCCATCCCGGGGCGGATGGGGGAGATGGCAACGGAGCAATGGCAGGTGGGCAACATGGTCGCTGGCACGGGGAGCCGTTCGGATTCAGTGGTGGGCGGCGGCTCCGACCCTTGGTCGGTCGACGCCGGGGAGGCCGGGGTGCCGGGGCACAAGGCCGGCTACAGGATAACGGTTGCGGGCCGCGGACGCAATGCTTCATAGGCCTCTTCCGCCATTCCCCTCCACCGCGGTCCGGCCGTGGGGTCATTCCCGCGCCCGGCTGTCGATGATCAGCGTCACCGGACCGTCGTTGACCAACGTCACCTGCATGTCGGCGGCAAAGCACCCGCTCGCCACCGGAATCTCCCCATCGCCCAGCCGCTCGACGAACAGGTCGTAGAGACGCCGGGCCCGGTCCGGTGCGGCCGCGCGGATGAAGGACGGACGGTTGCCCTTGCGGGTGGCCGCATGGAGGGTGAATTGGCTCACCACCAGCAATCCGCCGCCCACCTGCCGGACGTCGAGGTTCATCTGATCCTCTTGATCGGGAAATAGGCGCAGTCGGGGGATTTTTCGGACCAGCCAGTCCACATCGGATTCGTCGTCGGCCTGCTCAATCCCCAGCAGGATCAGCAGCCCTGTCGCGATTTCACCATGAACCCTGCCGTCGACTCGCACGGCGGCTGAAGCAACCCGCTGGATCACAACTCGCATGGTAATTCATTGGCTCTCAAACGCCTGCCTGTCACCTCCCCCATCAGCGGAGAGCCTCCGACGGGGGCGGGTCCGCGTGCGTCAGGCCGATTGGCACAGCGGTTGCTTAACCGAAAGAGCCTTGCCTGTCGAGGTGGTTCCAACCGGGGGCGGTCCGATTTGAGTCGCACTGGGTTTTTGGGGGTTTTCCCGTGCGTTCAGCGGGCCGCCCCTCCGGTTGGCCAGCGGATGATCGCTCAAGGGGATCGCCGGGAACGGCGCGGGAAGCCATACAGCCCTGGCTCACAGGGCCGCGCCGACGGCTCAGTAGGCGCCACGGATGTGACCATCGACCCGGTCACGGTAGAACGACTCGAGCCGCTTGTGCGTGGTTTCGGGCAAAGGCGCCAGTGCCGCCGCCGCCAGATTGC
>SKLO01000480.1 GCA_007123195.1 Verrucomicrobiales bacterium
CCCGACGCCGCGGTCCCTTCCCGCTTCGTCCCTTCACGGCAAGGATGCCGTGGCTCCTTGAGTTCGCGGTCCTTCGGCCCGCGCGGCTCGGCAGGGACGCCTCGCCCTACCCCGCGGGGCGCGATCCCGTGAGGTGCGATCCCGCGGGGTGCTTCGCGCGGCCTGCGGTTCACCGGGCCGGCTTTGGCCGAACTGCTGCAATCGGCGGTTGCGCCGCCCGGGGCCGATGCGCCAAGGTGACCGCCAGATGGACGAATACCACCGGCTGCTGCGCAAAGTCATCGACCACGGCACCTACCGCGCCGACCGCACCGGCACCGGCACCTGGTCGGTGTTCGGCGAGCAGTGCCGTTACCCGCTGGCCGAAACCTTTCCGCTGCTGACCACCAAGAAACTCCATCTCAAGTCGATCATCCACGAGCTGCTGTGGTTCCTTCGCGGCGAGTCGAACCTCGGCTACCTGCACGAGCACGGCGTCACCATCTGGGACGAGTGGGCCGATGCCGACGGCGATCTGGGCCCGATCTACGGGGTGCAGTGGCGCGGCTGGCAGGGCGCGCCCGGGGCACCCGTGCACGACCAGATCGCCAACCTGGTGCGCGGCCTGCGGGAACAACCGCACTCGCGGCGCCACCTCGTCAGCGCATGGAACGTCGGTCGCCTCGGCGAAATGAAGCTGCCGCCCTGCCACGTGCTGTTCCAGTGCTACGTCGCCCAGGGCCGCTTGTCCTGCCAGCTCTACCAGCGCAGCGCCGACCTGTTCCTCGGCGTGCCGTTCAACATCGCCTCCTATTCCCTGCTCACCCTCATGCTGGCCCAGGTCTGCGACCTCCAGCCCGGCGAGTTCGTCCACACCTTCGGCGATCTCCATCTGTATGCCAACCACATCGACCAGGCCCGCCTCCAGCTCGGCCGCGAGCCGCGCCCGCTGCCGCGCATGCGGATCAATCCTGACGTGCGCACCATCGACGGCTTCGGCTACCAGGACTTCACGCTTGAAAACTACGATCCCTGGCCCGCCATCAAGGCCCCCATCGCGGTCTGACAATCGAAGCCCGCCGTGGTCCCCCGTGACCGTCGCCGACCCTGTTCATACTGCTGCCCGTTGGCGGCAATCTCCATTCGACACGGTGGAGCAGACACCGTTTGCCGACCCATCCTGTCCGGAGCCGGGGCCGCCGGGCCCGGCGCGGCGACAAGGTGGAGGCCGCCCTCGCCCGTGGTCGGGCGGCAGTCACGGATGAACGCCGTGGTGGAAATGCTCGCGCAAACGCTGCAGCTCGTGGATGCCCCAGCCTTCAGGTTCGGTCAGCGCGACCCAGGCTTCGATGTAGTCGGCTGGCGCCATCTCATGTCCGAATCCGGTGGGGGCGGTGCCGACGATCATGTCGGCCGCAACCTGCAACGACGTGACGACCGGAAACCATCGAAGGTCCGGGGTGACGTCGGGACCCCGCGGGCTCTGCATCCAGGAAGGTTCCCGCCACATCATGGCCGGATCGAAGAAGGTGATGGGGTCGCTGGCGTGTTGCAGGAAAACAAGACGGAAGTGACCCCAGTCGGAATCCACCTTTTGCAGGCCCTGCTGGTTGGCAAAACGCACCACCGAGCCGTCGCGGAACGTGGGCAGCCACGCCGGTGATCCGGGGTTGCGTTGGGCAGTGGCCTTGCGCCAGGTCTCGGTCCGATACGGAGGGCCGCTCCACAGCGCGCCGTCAAACGGGTCGTCGATGATGTCGAAGAGATTGAACGAAAGATCGGAATTGAAGGCGCCCAGGCTCAGTCCATGCAGGAAGAGCCTTGGTCGTGAATCGCGCGGCAGGGAGCGCCAGTAACCGTAAATCCTGGCGAACATCGCTTCCGCCATCTCGGCTCCATACGCCGCCTCGGTCAGCAGGGCCAGCGGGCTGTTGAGATACGAATACTGGGCGGCCACCGAGGCAATATCGCCCCGGTGCAGATACTCGACCGTGTCCAGCGCGCCGGGGTCGATCCATCCGGTGCCGGTGGGTGTGGCAAGCACCAGGATCGAGCGTTCGAAACCACCGGCCCGGATCAATTCGCGCAATGCAAGATCCGCCCGTTCGTCCGCGGTGCTTGCCGAGTGCAGGCCGACGTAAATCCGCAGCGGCGCTGGCGTCGGGGTGCCGAAAAAGGCGCTCAGGTCATCCGCGGTCGGGCCGGATGACACGAACAATCGTCCCTGGCGTCCGAGGTCCTTCCATTCAACCAGCGACCTTGAGCCGATGGCACCCCCGAATTGCGGCGGCGGATCCATGTCGGGCTCGATCAGGGCGTCGAGTTGCTGGAAGGAGCGATCGGCCACCCGGAGCGCGGAGCGGAGCAAGACGCCATTGATGGCGGTCCAGAAAACCAGGATTGTGACGGCGAGACCGGCCAGATACGAGACTCTGGGCGGAAGGAAGCGGTGCAGGAAGCTGACAAACAGCCGGAACACCCGTCGGAAAAGTCGCGCGGCCAGCAGCAGCAGCCCGAAGGTCAGGCCGGCCAGCAGCGCCAGCAGCAGGGGTCTGGCTCCCGCCGAGGGCTCCATGCCCATCAATTCGCGGACCGAGTTCTGCCAGGTGGACGACTTCCACAGGAAGGTCAGGATAATGAGTCCGCAAGCCACCGCTGAAATCTTGCCGATGCGGCGCTGCCATCCGGCCGATGCGGTGGGGATCTGCAGATAATGCCACAGCCAGACTCCGAGCACACCCAGCCCGTAGCCCAGTGCCAGCGACAGTCCCGACAGCAAACCCTGAACGGCGGTCGGTCTCGGCAGCAGCGAGGGCGCAAGGGAGGCGGCGAAGAAGATGCTTGCCATGACCACGGGAAACGGCCAGGAGGAATACCTCCTCAGGATTCCCGGGCAATCGGAACCGCTGGGCGATTGGTGGTTGGTATCGGCTTCAGCGGGTGTGCTCATGGAATTTGAATGGGTTGCTGTCAACCACCTCACCGCCGGCTGAGGCGCCAGAACAGCACCGATCCCACCAGCAGGAACACCGCATTGGGCAGCCACATCAGCAGGTGCGGCATGGCCTCGGGTTTGGCCCGCATGTTGTCGGCCACGATGACGAACACGAAATACAGGCAGGCCACCGCCAGGCTCAGGACAAAACCGGTCGATGTCTCCCGCCGCTGGGCGGTGATTCCCAGCGGGATGCCCACCAGCGCGAAGGTGAAGCAGGCCAGCGAGAAGCTGTAGCGCTTGTGGAGCTCGGTGCGGATTTCGGACAGCTTCACCCGGTCCAGTTCGGCGCCGCTGATCGAGTCGCGTTGCGACCGCAGTTCCTCGTGCAGCACGGCGTTGGTCTTCATGCTCTCGTTGACCCGCTCGGTCGCCGCCCGGAGCGAGTCGAGCGGGATGAACAACTGCTGGCTGGCACTGCGATAGGTGATGGCCCTGGCATCGCTGCCGCTGGTCAGCTCCTGGAACACCAGGTCGCGCAGCTCGAAGATCAGCTCGTCGCGACCTCCGGACGGATCAAACGTGGCTTCCCTCGCGTAGATGGAGTGCTTGGCCGAGCGGCCCTCGATCACCACGATGCGCAGGTTGCGGAATTCGTTGCCGTCCCGCTCGCCGACATGGATCCGGTAGCCCGGCAGCGCGTTGATGGTGCGTCCCGGCTGGAACAACGCCACCGGATCGTCGAGCACGACGTCGTAGAACATGCGCTTCATCGAGTCCTTGGCCACCGGCGCCAGTGCCACGTTGAAATACAGGCAGGCGCCGGAGAACACGATCGCCAGCAGGAACACCGGCGCGCACAACCGCGTCATGCTGATGCCGGCCATGCGCATCGACACCAATTCGTTGTCGGCCGACATGCGGCCGAACACCAGCAGGATCGCCGACAGCAGCCCCCAAGGGATGGTGAAGATCAGCGAGAACGGCAGCACCAGCCCGGCGAACTTGATGATGATCTCGATCGGCGGATTGGCGTCTCCCAGCAGTTCGTCCAGCCGCCGGAACAGGTTTCCCAGCACCAGCACCCCGCTGAGCACCAGCACCCCTACCCCGGTGGAGGAAAGGATCTGGCGGCCGATGTATCTGTCGAGGATGCGGATCACGATTTGCGAGCTCCCACTTTCCCCGGCCCACCCCGCTTGGCAACCGAAAGCAGCTTGCCTGCCCGGCCCCTCGGCCGCGCCGGCCGCGCCGGCCGCCAGCGGTGGCGGGCGCGGGAGCAG
>SKLO01000275.1 GCA_007123195.1 Verrucomicrobiales bacterium
CGGGCCGCGTGGGAGGGTTGCCGGGTCCTGATGGCTGGTCGCGTCGCAACTGGCTGCGCCTTGCCGGGGTCGGCGCGTTGGCGGTGGTGCTGCCGACGGACCGTCGACAGGTGGCTGCGGCAACCGGCGACACCGTGGCCATGCACCTGCCGCTGCCACTAGTGTCGGCGCCGGAACGCGAGCCGGAGGACGACCTGCTGACCGGTTTCAAAGGGTTTGGGTGGCAGTCGTTCGCCGTGGCCGAGCCGGACGGAGCGGCGGTGGTGCTGGGTGGTCTTGGGGACGACGCGCCCGAGGTGCCCGACGACGCCGAGTGCCGGCTGCGGTTGACCAACTCGATCGATGTGCGCGCGGAGTTCAAGATCGGGGTCCGCATTCCGGGCGGCGAGGCGATCGGCGAGGTTGACCTGAGGTTTGCCGGTCTTTACCAGGTGCAGGAGATCCCGCTGACTCCCGCCCAGGCACGCAAGGTGTTGGCCGAGGGGGCGGAGTTGTTCATGGCCGAGGGCCCGCAGCCGACGTTTTTCTTCGCGCCCTCGCCGGAGGCGTCGCCGGCGCCTGATCCGGTGCAACTGCCGCACGTGCTGGTCGCGCGCAAGGGGGAGGAACTGAAGCAGTTCGAGCAACGCCTGCGCGGGCTGGTGATGCTGCAGGGGTTCGGCTGGCAGAGCGGCTGCGTGTCCGAGGGACTGATGGACCTGGCGGAGGCGCGCGGCGACGAGTCGTTGTTTGAGGCGCTGGACCGGTATCAATCGATGTATTTCACCGAGCGCGGGGTGTTTTTCGAAAGCCCGCGCAGCCGGCCGATGCGCGACCGGGTGGGCGGGGTCGAGGAGCCGCTGCCCTGGGCCACGCTGGCGCGCCGGCAGCCGGACCATCCGGCGTTGCGGATCTGTGCCGAATTCCTGCCGCGATCGACCGACAGCACCGGGGCGCTGGAGGAGGACCGGCAGATGACCACCGAGGCCAATTACACCGCCGCCTATCCGGGCGCGGTGCTGTCGCGGGTGCTCGAGCGCGACGATCTGGCGGCGCTGGCGTTGCGCCAACTGGATCACCGCAGGCAGTCGAACGTGCACGGCGACCGCATCCTGCAGCGGGGCAACCGGTCCGGCCAGGGTCGCCTGCCGAACTGGTGCCGCGGCGTGTGCTGGTATTATCTGGGCATCGTGCGCACCCTGTTGGCGCTGGAGGACGACGACGCCGCGGCCGACTGGAAACCCGAGATCCAGCGGGTGGCGGCGTTTCTGATCGAGCACCAGCGCGACGACGGCTTGTGGGGCAACTTCATCCACGACCCTGCGGCGGTTACCGACACCTCCGGATCCGCCGGGGTGGCGGCGGCGATGGCGCGTGCCTGCCAGGCCGGCTGGCTGGGCGAGGACGCGCTGGCGGCCTCGCGCAGGGCCATGGACGGCTTGGTGGCCAAGCTCACCCCCGACGGCCTGTTGGGCGGCGCGGCCCAGTCGAACAAGGGCGGCGACGGATTGCAGCGCGGCGATTACCGGGTGCTTTATCAAATGGGCATGGGCCTGATGGCGCAGCTGCTGGCAGCGCTGGAGGCGGTGGATGCCTGATCGATTTGCCGGGCGGGCCGATCACGGGCGCACACATCACGTCGGGCGCGCACAGCACGGGCGCGTCACCGGTTCGGGCGGGCCAGGTCCGGCCTGATCCATGCCAGTTTCAGCAGGCCGGCCACCGTCAGCGAGTCGCGCAGCTCGCCGGAGGCGGCCATGGCGATCGCCTCGGCGGCAGGAAGGCGGCGCAGCTGCAGTTGCTCGCTGGCCTCCGGCGCGGCGGGGCCGGGTTGCAGGTCGCGGGCAATGAACACGTAGCCGAGTTCGTTGGTGCATGAGTTGGACATCTGCATCTCGAGGATCAGCTCCAGCTGGCCGGGGATCAATCCGGTTTCCTCGCGCAGTTCGCGGCGCGCGGTTTGCTCGGGGGTCTCATCCACCGGGCAGCCACCCTCGGGGATCTCCCACTCGTAGCGATCCAGCGCGTAGCGATACTGGCCCACCAGCCAGGTGTGTTGCTCGGCATCGATGGGGATGACGCCGACGGCGCGGTTCTTGAACTCGACCACACCGTAGATGCCCTGATTTCCGGCCGGGTGGATCACCTGGTCCTCGCGCACGCCGATCCAGGGGTTGTCGTAGACCCGCCGCGTGGACAGGCGGCGCCAGGGGTTGGCTTCGGGTGCATGCATGGGCGGGGACAGGGACAGGGGGAGACGTGGCCAAGGCCAAGGCCGGACACACGAAGGGCGACCCGGACGGCATTGCCGGGTCGCCCCTCTCTTGGTGCCGGCGTTCACTGCCGGCGTCGCGGCGGGTCAGCGCGCGCGGTAGTAACCGTCGGGATTGTAGATCCAGTAGACGTCCAACGGGTTGATGCGGGGCAGCAGCACGTAGGGCTGGCCCTTCTCGTCGACCTTCATGACCGGTTCGTCGTGCGCGTAGACCGCGCCTTCCTCGGCGATCGTGATGCCGGTGCTGCTGCGGGCCTGCTGGCGTTGCTGGCGGTCGGGGTGTTCAAGCAGCGAGGTTTCCTCAATCTCGTCGATGATTTCGTCGACCCACTTCAGTTCCACCGCGCGGTCGGCGAACTCCTGCCAGTCGCCGGTCGAGGCGTTTTCATACATCATTTTGATGAACTCCTCCTGGGTCACGCCCATTTTGTCGGCCACCGGGCCGGCCAGGCGCCGCCACCATTCCTGCAATTCCTCGACACGCTCCTGTTGCATGGTCAGGTTGCCGAACAGGCCGCCGGCGATCTGGTGGTGCAGCAGGATGGCGTTCGGGTAGGCGAACGAGCGCTCGGCCAGGGTGGTGATGCAGGCGGCCATGCTGGCGGCGAACGACTTGACCACCACGTAGACCGGGGCCTGGCTGCCCTCCATGGCCTTGAGGATCTTGTAGCCGGCCATCACCGAGCCGCCGGGGGAGTCGTCGATCACCAGGAAGATCGGCAGCTCGCGGTCGCGGTTGTTGAAGTAGTTGATCCGCTCGGCGACATGGTCGGCGGTGCGGGAGTTGATCGAGCCGTTGAGCGCGATGCGGCGGTCGGAGATGACCAGGCGACCGTCCACCACCGGGTCCTCGAGGTAGACCGGTCCGGTCTGGGCGAATTCGCGCGCCTCGGATTCCTTCTGCTGCAGTTCCACGGCCAGGGTGAGTTCGGCAATCTGGTTGCGGTATGCGGACTCGATCAGCCGCAGTTCGCTGGCGGCCTGCTCGGCCTCGGCCTTGGCCACGTTGGCGCGTGCGACGGCCATCTGGCCCTCGATCGTCAGGGCGGTCAGCTCGTCCTTGATGCCGGCCCGCTCGCGGGTTTCTGCCAGTTCGATTTCGGCTTTCAGCGCCTCGATCTCCTGTTTCTGCCGCTCCATCTGCTCCAGCATCTCCGCCTGCTCCTGCTGGCGGCGGGCGGTGGCGAGGGCGCGCTCGGCTTCGATCTTGTCCTTCTCCGCGGTCAGCCGGGCGATGTCCTCCTTGATGCGGTCCAAATCGGCCTTCGCTTTCGCCGTTTCGTAATCGACCGGATTGCCGGCCTGATTTTCGTTGTCACCGTTGGCGCCGTTGGCGTCGGCCTCCGGTTCCGTCAGTTCGGCGGTCTCCTGGTTCGGGTCGTTGGGCGCGCTGTCGGCCGGAGCGGGATTCACGCCGAGCGACAACGGCAGGGTCAGGCACAGGGCCAGCAGCACGGCACGGGGCAGGATTGGTGGTGTCATTTTCATGGGTATTATTACTACCTTGCATCTAGCCACCGATGCGGCTCCGGCGCAAGCCGCAGTTCGCCGGGTGGAATGGGCGGATTCTCGGGCCGGGCGCGGAGTGGGAGAGCCGCGAGGTTCCCTTGGCGCGGTTCGGCTCTCCGGGGCCCCGCGGGCACCGAGCCCCGTAGGACGGGCCTCCGTCCCGCCTGGGTGCGGGTCGCTCGTCCACTGCGTCTGCTTCCTTCACGGCTTCTTTCGCCTGCTGCGAATGGAACGCAGCGCGTGGCTGCGGAACCAATGCGGTCGCACGGCGCCCAGGAGGTCGAATTGCGCCAATTCAACCTACGGGGCTGCCGCCGGTGGGCAGAGATTTGACGGTGCCGCTGCCCCATGACGCCTCGCCTTACCTCGGCCTCGCGGACGCAGCGTCCGTAGGTTGAATTGTCTCCAATTCGACCGGGGTGCGGGTCGCTC